>NZ_JBFTZV010000006.1:0-243558 GCF_056406615.1 Arthrobacter sp. P1_B3
CGCTCCCGCTCCGACCAGGAAGCGAACCGCAAGCGACGGGGCAGCAAGGGCGGAAGACCTGTGGGTCTAGACAAAGATGCCTACAAACGCCGGAACGTCGTCGAAAGGGCCTTCAACGTATTCAAGCAATGGCGCGGGCTCGCCACCCGATACGACAAGCTCGCCCTCACGTACCGCGGCGCCGTCGTCCTTCGCGCGATCACCGTCTGGCTCAAAGTATTAGGAGACACGCCCTAGCAGCCCAGCAAGGTCAGGAAGCCCTCCAGCTGCTCGTTCAGCCCTAGCTCCACCTGGCCTTCGGGGGCGAGTGCCGCCGCGATCTGCGCCCCGAGGAGGAAGTTGAGCAGTTGCCCGGCCAGCGCGGCGTCGGCGACGGCTGTGGTGACGGCGCCGGATTGCCGCGCATGGGCAAGGTGCTGACTGATCGATGCAAGCCACTGCTGCATCGAATCCCGGTGGATCCGGGCCTTGCCGGGATCGTTGATGGCCTTTTGCCAGAAGGGAATGACGATCCGGGCCTCGTTGATCCGCTCCTCATCCAGGGGCAGCACCTCGACACAAAACGACCTCAAAGCCGCCAGGCCGGACTGCCCGGCGGTGACTTTCGCGATGCGTTCGTTGGTGCGGTTGAAGACGTGCCCGAACGCGAACGTCAGCAGGTCATCCTTTGTGGGGAAGTACGGTTTGAGGGCCCCGTTCGCGAAGCCGGCCTCGAGGGCGATTTCGCGCATCGTGGCGCTTTCAATGCCGAGCCGGGCGATGGTCCGCCACGTGGCGTCGACGAGTTCGAGCCGCCGCTGGTCGTGGTCGACAATCTTTGGCACCGGATAGCTCCCCAATTTTCTTGCGTCGGACTCTTGTGGCACAGCTTACATTTCCGTATTCTCTACAACTATAGAAAATAAAGTTCCGACCCGCCAGGGTCCCCGAACGAAGGCCGTCATGATGACCGCACTAACCGACATCCGCACCCCGTGTAGCCCGTACAGTCTGGCCACGAACGCCGAAATCACCGCAGTCCAAAGCATTCTGCGCACCGCGGGCCTGCTGGGCGAGACCAAGCGCATCGCGTACCTCGGCCTCGTGGACCCCACCAGGAACGCGCCGGCGGGAACCGAGGACCGCCGGTTCCGGGTCTTCCTGCACGACATCTCCGGAGGGAGGCCGGCCGACGTGACCGTCTCGGTTTCCAGCGGCGCGGTGATTTCCGCCGTCGAGCTGGACACGGTACTGACCGGCGAGCTTCCTGTCCTGGAGGAGGAGTTCGAAGTCGTCGAACAACTCCTGGCCACGGACCAACGGTGGCTCAAGGCGCTGGCCGGCCGGGGCCTGGACGTCAGCAAGGTCCGCGTCGCCCCGCTGTCCGCCGGGGTGTTCGAGTACCCGGAGGAACGTGGCCGCCGGATCCTGCGTGGCCTGGCCTTCGTGCAGGATTTCCCCGAAGACAGTGCCTGGGCGCACCCCGTGGACGGGCTGGTGGCGTACGTCGACGTCGTCAGCCAGGAAGTCACGCAGGTGCTGGACACCGGCGCCGTCCCGGTTCCCGCCGAACACGGAAATTACACCGATCCGGAACTCACCGGCCCGCTGCGCACCACGCAGAAACCCATCAGCATCACCCAGCCGGACGGACCCAGCTTCACCGTCACCGGCGGCAACCACGTCGAATGGGAAAAGTGGAGCGTCGACGTCGGCTTCGACGTCCGCGAAGGCGTGGTGCTGCACAACCTTGCCTTCCAGGACGGCGACCGCAAACGGCCCATTATCAACCGGGCATCCATCGCCGAAATGGTGGTCCCGTACGGGGACCCGTCGCCGATCCGGTCGTGGCAGAACTACTTCGACACCGGCGAATACCTCGTGGGCCAGTACGCCAACTCGCTGGAACTGGGCTGCGACTGCCTCGGCGAGATCACCTACCTCAGCCCCGTCATCAGCGACGCCTTCGGCAACCCCCGGGAAATCCGCAACGGCATCTGCATGCATGAGGAAGACTGGGGAATCCTGGCCAAGCACAGCGACCTCTGGACCGGGATCAACTACACCCGCCGCAACCGCCGCCTGGTGATCTCCTTCTTCACCACCATCGGCAACTACGACTACGGCTTCTACTGGTACCTCTACCTCGACGGCACCATCGAGTTCGAGGCCAAAGCCACCGGCGTCGTCTTCACCTCCGCCTACCCGGAAGGCGGCTCGGCCAACATCTCCCAACTCGCCCCCGGCCTGGGCGCCCCGTACCACCAGCACCTGTTCAGCGCCCGCCTGGACATGGCGATCGATGGCTTCACCAACCGGGTCGAGGAAGAAGACGTGGTCCGGCAGGCCATGGGCGAGGGCAACGAACGCGGCAATGCCTTCTCCCGGAAACGCACCGTCATTGCCCGCGAAGCCGAGGGCGCGCGTGAGGCCGATGCCCGCAGCGGCCGGACCTGGGTCATCTCCAACCCGCAGTCCCGGAACCGTCTCGGCGACCCCGTGGGATACAAGCTCCACTCCCAGAACCAGCCCACCCTGCTAGCCGACCCGGAGTCCTCCATCGCACGGCGGGCCGCCTTTGCCACGAAGGATCTCTGGGTGACCCGGTTCGCGGAGGAGGAGCGTTACCCCACAGGCGACTTCGTCAACCAGCACGCCGGCGGAGCCGGGCTGCCGCAGTATGTGGCACAGGACAGGGAGCTGGACGGCCAGGACATCGTTCTGTGGCACACTTTCGGCCTGACCCACTTCCCGCGTCCCGAGGACTGGCCCATCATGCCGGTGGACACGGTCGGCTTCAAGCTCCGGCCCGAGGGCTTCTTTGACCGCAGCCCCGTGCTGGATGTGCCCGCGAGTGCACAGCCGGCCGGCCACTGCCACAGCTAGCCCGGCGCCATGAGCGTTGCAGGCGGCGTGGGCGTTGCGGGCGGCGTGGGCCGGCGGGGCGGCATCGTTTTCCATTCGCGGATCTGTTCCGCCGTGACGGCGGCGTCGTGCCTTACCCACCTGGGGCTTGCCGCCGGGAACCAGCACGGGACATGGCTGAACCTGCTCATGCTCGCCATGGTGGCAGTGTGCCTGCCGTGCGTCGTGCACATCTGGCGCCACGGAAGGATCACGGCCCTGCGCCAGGTGATGGCCGCGGCGCTGGCCATGACCGGGGTGCACGCGGTCCTGCTCCTCGGCACCGGATCCGGCGGCTCGGGCCACCTTCACTCCGGAGCGGGAACCGCTGCCGCAGTGGCCGGAGCAGTGCCCGCAGGCTCCGGGGCGCTGCTGGCGGTCATCGCGCTGGAAATGACGACGGCGCTGCTCGCCGCGACTCTCGTGGCCCGGTTCCGCGCACAGGCCCACGACTGAACAGTGTTAGTCGTTGAACAGTGTCAGTCGTGAACCGCGTCAGTCGTTGAACAGCCCCGCGAGGTCTTCCGCCGTCAGTGCGGAGCCGGTGAGCGCATCGCCTTCCATGACGTCGGCGAAGAGCTGGGATTTCTTGGCCTTGAGCGCCATGACCTTCTCCTCGATCGTGTCCTTGGCGACGAGCCGGTAGACCATGACGTTCCGGGCCTGGCCGATCCGGTGGGTCCGGTCCACGGCCTGGGCCTCCGACGCCGGGTTCCACCAGGGGTCCAGCAGGAACACGTAGTCGGCCTCAGTCAGGTTCAGGCCGAAGCCGCCGGCCTTGAGGCTGATGAGGAACACCGGCGCGGCGCCGTTCTTGAACTCGTTCACGACGTCGGTGCGGTTGCGTGTGCCGCCGTCGAGGTAGCAGAACTCGATGTTCTCCTCGACGAGCCGCTCCCGGACCTTGCCCAGGAAACCGGTGAACTGGCTGAAAATCAGGGCCCGGTGTCCTTCGGCCACCAGGTCCGCGAGCTGCTCGAACAGGACATCGAGCTTGCTGGAGCGCACACCGGACAGTGACGGATCGATCAGCGAGGGATCCAGGCTCAGCTGCCGGAGCAGGGTCAGTGACTGGAAGATGGTGAACCGGTTCTTGTTGACATCCTCGATCAGGCCCAGGATCTTTTGGCGCTCCCGCTGCAGGTGCGTCTGGTACACCTTCTGGTGCCGTGGATTCAGCACGACTTCCAGGATCTGCTCCTGCTTGGGCGGCAGATCCCGGATGACCTGCTCCTTGGTGCGCCGCATCATGAGCGGCCGGACCCGCCGCCGGAGCTTGTCCAGCTGCCCCTTGTCGCCGTTCTTCTCCACGGGCTTCTGGTAGTACTCGGCGAACCGTTTGGGGCTGGAAAAGAGTCCGGGGGCCACGATCGAGGTCAGCGCCCAGAACTCCATCAGGTTGTTCTCCAGCGGGGTGCCCGTGATGGCGAGTTTGAAGGCGGCCGGCAGTTTGCGGGCGCACTGGTAGGCCTTGGACTGGTGGTTCTTGACGAACTGCGCCTCGTCCAGGACCAGGCCGGCCCAGGCCTGGGAGGCGTAGGCCTCGTAGTCGATCCGGAACAGGGCATAGGAGGTGATGATGATGTCGGCGCCGGCCATCGCCTCGGCCGGATGCGAGCCGCTCTTGGCGAAGGTTTCGCCGATGGCGCGCACGCTCAGTCCCGGCGCGAACCGTGCCGTCTCCGCCTCCCAGTTGCCCACCACGGAAGTGGGGGCGACGACGAGAAACGGGGCGGTCCCGGCGGAAGGGCCCGCCGAGGATTGGCCGGCAGGGAGTGCGTCGGATTGTGCATCGGGGTCTGCAGCGGTCCCGGCGGCGTCTTTCGCGGCGCAGATCAGGGCCAGGGCCTGCACGGTCTTGCCCAGGCCCATGTCGTCGGCCAGCACGCCGCCGAGGCCGTGGCGGTACAGGAAGCTCAGCCAGTTGAAGCCCTCCAGCTGGTACGGGCGCAGCTCGGCGTTCAGCGTCCCGGGCAGGGGAAGGCCCTTGATGCCGCCTTCGAGTAGGCCACCCACGGACTCGCGCCACGCGGCCGCCTGTTCGTCGACGATGCCGAGGTGAGCCAGCTCGTCCCACAGCCCGGCCTGGAAGCGGCTGATCTGCAGCGGAGCGTCCTTGTCGCCGGGGTTGTCCTGCAGGGAGCGGGCCTCGTCGATCAGCGCCCGCAGCTGGTGCAGCTCTGGCAGGTCCAGCGAGAAGTACGCCCCGCTGGGCAGCAGCATGCGGGTCTGGCCGGCGGCGAGGGCGGAAAACAGCGCCGCGAAGGAAACCGGCTGGCCCTCCAGGGTGATGACGATGCCCAGATCGAACCAGTCGCGGCTGTCCGTCGCCTTTGTGGAGATCGCCACCACCGGGGCTTCTTCGGCTTCGCGGTAGTCAGCAATCTCGCCGGACGTATCCACGGAGACGTCGGGGAGGTCGCGGAGCCGGGGAAGCACGTCCTCGGTGAAGGCTAGCGTGTCCAGTCCGGCCAGTTCTGCCGTGGCTGCCAGGCGCGGCGTGCCCCAGCCGCCGGTCGCGGATTCGCCCAGGGCCGGTACCACGTCCCAAGGTTGCCCGACCCCCTCAAGGATGCGCGCCTCGGCGGGGTCGTCCCGGTAGCCGTGATCGCCCGGATGCCGCCACAGCGGCTGCGCCGTGACGAGGTTCCCGGACGTGTAGTGCCATTCCCAATGCAGCCGGACCCGGTGGTCCGCCCCGTAGTTGGCCAGCAGGGACAGGGTGGGGACCGCAAGGGTTGGCAGTTCCACGGACTCGTCGGAGGCGGTGACCCGGGCGGTCTGCTTGAGCTTGGGGTAAAAGCCGGTCAGGAAGCGGCTTTCGTCCCGTGCGGGGATGTGCAGGGTGGTCCCGCCCGTGACGAAGGTCAGCAATTCCTCGCTGAGGCCGCTTTCCAGCGGGGCAAGGGTGATGACGGGGTCGGCGGGGGCGATGCCGGGCAGGGTGTCGCCGTCGGAGGCCAGGAAGATCCCGTGCGCGGGGCGGCCGATGGTCCCGACCGACGCCGGATCCACCACTTCGCCTTCGACCGTGATGGTCGGCGCGAGCTCGAGCCCGCCGTCGTCGCCGCCGGTGCCGAATCGCGCCAGGTTCAGCCCGACGGCGGCAGGCTGCTCGACGAACCGCACCGCCTCGTCGCCGCGACTGTGGACCAGGGCGACGCCGATCTTCTTGGCCTGGGACAGCAGGCTCCACAGGTTCTTGCCGGCGTAGGTGTTCAGTCCCAGCCACAGTCCGGTGCCGGAGTGCTGGCGGTTCGCCACGGCTGTGTGCGAGGCGAGGAATTCCTGCATCCACTCAACATGTGCCTCGTTGCATTCGCGCCGGTAGTTCAGGTAGCTCAGCGTGCTCCAGGAGACATCACCGCGGATCCACTTGCCCTTGGCCCCCATGATGACGGGGCGTGCCTTGAGTTGGCGGACGCTGCGGAGCGGATCGCGGCGACCCGTGTAGGAGAAGTGGGGGGCGGGTTCCTCGACGTCGAACTGGAGTGCAAGCGGGGTGCCGTTGGCGGACGGCGTGATCCCCGGGTGGGCGATCAGGGGGCCAAGGGCCTGCTCCCAGTCGGCCATTTCCGGCGGCGCGCTCTGGCGGGACAGCCGTGTACCCTCGGCGGGCGCCAGCAACTGCAGCCGGGTTGCTGGGTTGTCTTCGGCCGCGAAGAGCAGGGCCGCCACGTGCTTGCAGTCCTTGCGGACCGGGCAGCTGCAGACGCCCACCGTGCAGCTCCATCCGCCCGCCTTCCGGACAAGCTTCGCCGTCGTGGAATAGGGCACGTCGGAACCGCCCCGCACTTTGCCCAGCAGCAGGCCGGTGGCGGCATCGAAGGAGATCCCCGACACGCGGCTCCCCATGGCGTAGGCGAGTCCGGCCGCGAGGGAGCGGTCGTTGATCGCGGGAGTCTGAATTGCCAGTGCCGCACTCTCGTCCGGATGGGATGGCATGTGCGCGCTACTTTCGGCAGGTGGTCATCTGATCCATCTTACCGAGCCTTCGCAGGCGCTGGAACTTCGCAGGTGGCCGCGGAACCGCCGCTCAAACTTCGCTTGACGTTCAACTGGGGCTCGGCTGCCCGCCGTGAAGACGGACCTACCGTGGAGAGGTCCGGAGTATCAGCAGTGCCAGCAGTAAGGATTCCGCATGACCAACGGTGTGCCCACCAATCAGTCCGCCCACAACTACCCGACCGTGCTGACCACGGAAAGCCTCAAAGGCGGAAGCCAGGACGTTGTCGACGCGAACGTCAACGTGGTCAACGCCATGTTCGAGGAGTTGCTGGACGCGGACGAGATCTCCCCGGCCGCGCTGCGCAGTTACTACGTGGACTTCTACCTGACGCAGGCGCTGGCCCGAGGCTTCGCGCAGTACGTGTTCACGGCGCCCGAACGGGAGGAAGTCGATCCCTACGTCCGCGAAGGCCTGGCGGCCATGGGTGCCGCCGCGCACCTGGATCTCTTCAACCGCACGGTGGCCGCCTTCGGCGCCCTGACCGACACCGACGTCGACACTTACCTCGACGGCGGCAGCGGCTGGGACGCCGGAGGCGACACAGAAGGAGAAGAACCGGGGGACGGAGTCTCCGACGCCGTTCGGCGCATCGAAGAACTGGACGAGGAATTCGAATCGGTCCTCGCAACAGAGGACATCGCGGCGCTGAACGCCGCCTGGCTGCGCGGCCAGGCGGACTTGCTGATCCTTGGCGACGACGACCTCGACGTCCACATTGCCGGGCGGGTGGCCCGGCTTTCCGATCTCGCGGAGCGCCAGGCGGCAGCCGCCGAGGAAGCGCTCCTGGATGCGCCGGAGTTCGAACAGATTATCCGGGAGCTGTGCGACATTGCCGGCCACAGCCTGGAGCGGATCACCATGGGCGATCCGAACTACGAGCACAACGGGGAAACCACCCTGGCCTGGCACTTCACCACGGAACAGGGCGAATTCCTCATGCTCGAAGACGACGTCGAGGCCTTCATGCTCAACCCCCGGACCCAGGAAATCCTCGCGGCCGTCGAGTTCGAAGAAGCCGTGCAGTTTGAAGAGGCAGGCGCGTAAGCGGTCTTCCCCCCGGTACGGCCGGCGCCTGCCCCCAAAAACAGGCGCCGGCAGTACGCCGCCCGGTTCGCCGGGTCAGAAGAGCCGGACTGGACGGATCCGCGGCCTGTGAGCCTACCCTGCGGGCGGTGCGGTGATCATCTCCCCGGAGGGCGCCACGAGGTACCAGACTCCACCGACGCCCTGGCCCGTGATGTCTCCCGCGGCCTTGTCCTTTTCGTAGTAATAGATCGGCATCCCGTTGATGGTCACCTGCATCTTTCCATCGGCCGTGGGGATGGTTCCGACCTTGCCGGTGACGCCGTTAACGGTGGGGGTCGCCGTCGTCGAGGTGACCGGGGGCCACGCCACCAGGCAGTCGCCGGTGCAGGCGCTGGTCCCGGAGTCCTTCGTGTCCTTGGTGAAGTAATAGACACTCAGTCCTTGGCCGGCCACCACGATCTGGCCCGCCTTGGACTCGCCCACCGAGAGCTCCGCAGCGGACATGGACGCGGGGGCCGAAGTCGCCGGTGCGCTGGATTCTGCGGGAGCGGAGGTGGCCGGTGCCGCCGATGTCGGCGTCGTGGTCGTTCCGCCGCCGCAGCCGGACAGTAGCGCGGCAAGGGCGAATGCGGACAAGCCAATGCTGAGGTGCTTCTTCATTTGCTGCTCCTAGGCTCGAGCCAGCCCAACTCGGAGGCCGGCGCTACGAGATACGACGCCATTGAGCGCGGAATGGTTCAAGGCGGAGCTGACATGTTTATGTCGGGGCTGTCCTGGGGGCACACTGAACTATTGGGTGCGCCCGTACGTCGTACAGGGGCAGAACAAGAAATCCCGGGAGGTGGGACATGCCGCTGGACGAAGACGTCGTGGCTGCTATTTACCGCGACCATGGGACGGCCTTGAAGCGCTTCGTCCTTAGCGCCTCCCGGGATCCGCAGCTCGCCGACGACGTCGTCCAGGAGACCGTGCTGCGGGTCTGGCAGCAGGCGCCGCAGATCACCGGCAGCCTGCGCAGTTACCTGTTCCGAACGGCCCGCAACATCATGATCGACAACTACCGCAAGGCCCAACGACGTCCGCAGGAAGCCGGCGAACGCGATGTCCCGGACGTTGCGGACGGCGCCGGGCGCATCGATGACCTGCTCAACAAGGTCCTGATGGAGGAGGCATTGCTGCGGCTCAGCGCGGAGCACCGCGAAGTCCTTGTGGCGCTCCACTACCGCCGCTACACAGTCCAGGAGGCATCCGCCCAATTGAAAGTCCCCAGCGGCACGGTGAAGTCCCGGGCGTTCTACGCCGTGCGGGCCCTACGGACGATCCTCGACGAAATGGGGGTGCAGCGGTGAACGGGACCGAGCTGCATCAACTCCTCGGCGCGTATTTGCTCGGCGGGCTGGAGCCAGCCGAGGCCGCAGCCTTCGAACAGCACCTTGCCGTGTGTGCCGACTGCCGCCAGGAGCTGGACGATCTCGCCAGCCTCCCCGCGCTGCTCGACGCGATCCCGGTGTCCGACGCCATCGCGCTCACCGCGGCGGCTGCGGCTGCCCGCGAGCGGGCACTTGTTCCGCCGGAACCGGTACCTGTCCCGCGCCGGCTCCTGGACGAGCTCGCCGCCCGCCGCCGGCGAGTGCGGCGCCTGTGGGCGACGGCCGTGGCCGCAGCCGCCGCCGCATGCCTGGTGCTGGGGGTCATGGCCGCTCCGCTGCTGAACCAACCCGCCAAACCGGACGCGAGCTATTCCGTTGAGGCCAGCAGCGGACTTGAGGTTACGGTGGGGCTTGTCAAGAAAACCTGGGGCACCGAGCTGGCGGTGGACGGACGGAGCCTGCCCCACGACGGGACCCTCTCGCTGTGGGTGAAGGACCGTGACGGCGGCGAAGACCGTGCCTGCGCGTGGACGGCGACGCCGAGCGGCAGGGTGCGGATCACGGGGGCGACGCCGGTGCAGCTGGCCAGGATAGCCAGTGTCGAGATGCGCGACGAGCAGCAGCAGACCGTAGCTGTTATCGCCGTGCCTCAGGGCTAGCCCTACATCTTCGCGAGCTTGGCGCGCACCGCCATGTAGATGCCGTAGCAGATCAGGCCGACCCCCACGGCGGCCAGCAAATACACACCGAACGGCTGCTCCCGCAGGGCCTTCAGGCTGCCGTCGAGCCCGGTTGATTGTTCGGGGTGCGCCGTCACCGTGGCGATGATGATCAGCAGGCCCACGAGCAGCAGGGCGAAGCCCTTCGCGACGTAGCCGACGACGCCGATGACCGTCACAGCAGTACGCGCCTGCTTCTGGGCCGGCATGCGCAGGTACTTGAGGAAGGACTTCCGGAAGCCGCGGATCGCGTAGACGATCCCCGTGACGGCTACCGCGGCGCCGATGACCATCAGGAGCGCCACGCCGCCCGGGGCCTTCATGAGGTTTACGGTCATATCGGAAGTTGACTCACGGTTATCGGAGCCGGCCCCGGTGGCGACCGACGCCAGCGTGAGCGCGAAAAAGGCGTACACCACGGCCTGCAGGGCTGCCTTGAGTTTCTTGCCGACCTTTTTCTTGGTCGGCAGGTGCCCGAAATCGAAAATCGCGTCGGATGCTTGCCAGATGGCCAGCGCAACGCAGGCGGCAAAAGCGGTCCAGAGCAGCAACGGCCCGGCCGGCTGCGCGGCGAGCTCTTCCACCGCGCCGCTGACGTCGGCCTGGCCCCGGCCACCCATGGCGAGCCGGATCGCGACCAGCCCGATCAGGAAGTGCAGCAACCCGGACACAGCGAAACCGGCCCGTGCTGCGATTTCGAGGGGCTTCGAATTGGTGACGTCCTCGGCGACGTCCGCGGCGTCCTTCATTTCTTCTTTGATGATCGTTTCCTTAGTGCTACCCAGCGTGGTTCGTTCCGTAATCGTGCCACGCCAAGCCGCTCAGGAACAGATGCCTGCGGGGCCCGGGGTGCCTAAATTCTGCGGTAGCTGAGATCGAAGATCAGGCGCCCGGCCTCGTGCGCCTTGTTCTCGAAGCTGGTCAGGATCCGGCCGTGAAACCGCGGCGCCCAGCCGCCGGTTCCGTCGACGCCCTCGTTGGGCCCGGTGTGCTCGGTGCTGACGGGTGCCCGGCCTTCCTTGACGGGCGCCCCGCCCACGCGGGACTCGACGCCGGATTCCCACACCTGGGTCAGGGGGCTGTCAGCACCGGCGCGTTCACCCTCGTGCAGGTTCTCGAACTCCGCCGAGCCCGCCATGACCTCGCGGACGTGAACGGCGTAGTTGGACCAGTCGGTCGCGATCCGGAAGATGCCGCCGGGCTTGATGGCCCGGGCGGCGAGATCCACGAAGTCCGGCTGAATGAGGCGGCGCTTGTGGTGCCGGGACTTGTGCCACGGGTCCGGGAAGAAGACCCATAGTTCCGTGACGGAGCCGGCGGGGAGCATGGTCGCGAGCACCTCGGGGGCGTTCGCCTCCACTACCCGCACGTTGCTCAGTTTGCGGCTGTTGATCTTGATCAGCGTGTTGGCCAGGCCGGGGGTGTAAACCTCCACGGCAAGGAAGTCATTGTCCGGGTTTTCCTCCGCGGCGTGGCATACGGCGTCGCCCAGTCCGGAGCCAATCTCCACAATCAGCGGAGCCGTCCGGCCGAATTCGGCCTCCGCGTCGAACATGTAGTCCGGGTGCACTGAGGTGTTGGCGACATGGCGGGGGACCTCAACCGCCCAGCGGTCCGCGTGCTCCTCCCATGCGGCCTGGCGGCGGCCCTGCAGGCGCGTGCCGCGGCGCACAAAGCTCACCGGACGGCCTCCGTACGTGCCGAACGAGGCCTGGCTGCCGGGGGTCACGGGGCGCGGAAGTCGGGTCTCTTCAGGGGTGCCGGGATCCGGGTCTGCCGGGGTGCCGGGGGATTCTGGGGATTCGCTCATCCCTACCAGAATAGTTGAGTTTGCGGGGCCGGGGCGCCCCCGGGGGGACCCCGCGACCTCCCGGCGAAGGGGCGGCGGGACGGGGCCTGCAAGAATTGGGCGGGTGACTTCAGCTGGGAAAACTGACGAGCAGGACCTTTCGGCCAGCGTTGCTGTCCGGGATGACACACCCGGAGCGCCCCGCGCCCCCGGCCGCCGCATGCTCGCGTACATGGGCCTCTGCCTTGTCCTGATCGGGCTGAATCTCCGCACCGTGTTTTCGAGCTTCGCGGCGGTACTGCCCGAGGTGACGGCCGACGCCGGGCTTCCGGCCTGGGCGGTCGTGCTGCTGACCACTGTGCCGGTGACGCTGCTGGGTGTGTTCGCCCCGCTGGCCCCGTGGCTGGCGCGCCGGTTCGGCGCCGAGCGTGTGCTGCTGGGTGCCATGGCTGTGCTCACGGCCGGGCTGCTGCTGCGGCCCGTGGAGCTGCCCGCGGCCGGCCATCTGCCGGCCCTGCTCGCCGGAACCGCCGCGTGCGGCGCCGCGATTTCGCTGTGCAACGTGCTGCTTCCCGGGGTCGTCAAGCGTGACTTCCCGCACCGCCTGGGCCTCATGGGCGGCCTGTACACCACGGCCATCTGCGCCTCGGCCGCCCTTGGTGCGGGTTTCACGTTCCCGGTTTTCCGCGCAACAGGGCAGTGGACGGCCGCGCTCTGGTTCTGGGCGCTGCCGGCCGGCGTCGTCCTTCTCTTGTTCCTGCCGCCGGCGCTCCGGGCAGGTCCCGGCGGGCCGCCGCGGCCAGCCGGAGGCGTCAGCGTCTGGCGCTCCGCCGTGGCCTGGAACGTGACTGCGTTCATGGTCCTGCAGGCCATGATGTCCTTCAGTGTCTTTGCCTGGCTGGCCCCGATCCTGCGCGAACGCGGCGTGGACGGCGGCACGGCCGGCCTGATCGTCTCGGCCTCGATTGTGCTGCAGATGCTGGGCTCGCTGTTCGCGCCTGCGCTGGCCACGCGGTTCCGGGACCAGCGCGGCATCAACACGGCCGTGGCGCTCATGACCGGGGGAGGGTTCGCTTTGAGCATCTTCGGCCCCCTGGACTTGATCTGGCTGTGGACCGGGCTGCTCGGCCTGGGCCAGGGGAGCCTGACCGCCGCGGCGCTGACCCTGATCATGGTCCGCACCCGCGACGGGCACACCGCGTCCCACCTCTCCGGGATGATGCAGGGCGTGGGCTACGGGCTTGGCTCCAGCGGCACCCTCCTGGTGGGCCAACTCCACCAGTCCACCGGGTCCTTCGCCGCAGCGGGCGTGCTGTTCTTACTGGTGGGCTCGCTCGCCGCCGTGTTCGGGTACAGGGCCGGGCGCGACCGTTTTGTCGGCGGTTGACCGCCCTGCTGCCCCCCAACTGACCCCAAAAACACGTTGAGCTATCAGTTGTTGCTGTCCTGAGCCTTCCAGAACAGCAACAACCGATAGCTCAACCTGGCGGGACAGGATCAGAGGGTGAGGTCCTTGCCCTTCGTTTCCGGGATGGTGAAGACGAACATCGCGGAGATGGCGAGGAGAATCACGGCGTACACGTTGAACAGCTGGGGCATCTGCACGGTGGTGCCGAGCCACTGCTGGAGATAGGGCGCGGTTCCGCCGAACACCGCTACGCAGATGGAGTAGGGGACGCCGACGCCCACCGTGCGGATGCTCGTGGGGAACAGTTCGGCGTACACGGCCGGGACGATCGCCGCGCTGGCGGCGATGAAGATCAGCATGACGGACATGCTGACGGCCAGCTGCCAGGCGGAATCCTTCAGCAGGGCGGTCATCGGAAAGTGCATGACGCCTGCGCCGATTGCACCGGCCCACAGCACTTTCTTGCGTCCGATCCGGTCGGACAGCCTGCCCCAGAACGGCAGCGCCGCGATGAATACGATGTTGCCGATCACCCCGGCCCACAGGGCCTCGCCGCGGTCAATCTTCAGGGCGGTGGTGGCGTAGCTGGGGGCCACGACGCCCCAGATGTAGTAGATGACGGTCAGGCCGACGGTCAGGCCGATCACCTGGAGGGCCTGCTTGCGGTGGCGGACGATCTGCGGCCAGATCGGGGCGCGCTTTTCCGCAGTGGCTTCGCCCTCAAAGACGTCCGTTTCATGCAGCCGTGACCGCATGATCAGCGCGTAGAGACCCATGGCCGCGCCGATCAGGAACGGGATGCGCCAGCCCCACGCGTTCATGACCTCGGTGCTCAGGGTCATGTTCAGCACGGCACCCAGCAGGGTTCCGAACAGGATTCCCACAGTGCCGGACGTGTAGATCAGGGTGGCCCAGAAGCCGCGGTGTTCCTTCGGCGCCATTTCGGACAGGTACGTCTGCGACGACGGCAGCTCGCCGCCATGCGCCAGGCCCTGGATCAGGCGTGCCACCAGGAGCGTGAGCGATGCCCATACGCCGACGGCCGCGAACGTCGGCGCGATGCCGATCATCAGGCTGCCCACCGACGCGAGCCCCACGGCCAGGGTCATGGATGCCTTGCGGCCGATCCGGTCACCGATCCACCCGAACAGGAAGCCGCCGAAAGGGCGGGCAACGAAGCCGACGGCGAAAATTGCCAGCGTGGACAGCACCGCGGACGCAGGATCCGACTTGCTGAAAAGCTGGCTGGCGATGAACGGCGTGAACGTGGCGTAGATGGCCCAGTCGTACCATTCGACAGCGTTGCCGATGCCGGTGCCGATGATCGTCTTACGGGTGGACGTCCGGGTCGCCAGCGGCGTGCTCGCGGTTGTAGTCATGGTCTTCTCCCTCAGGGGGTGGGCTAGGAAAGGGTGGAGGAAGCGGCGGTGTTGGCCGCGGCGGGAGCATCGGCCGCCGCAAGTGCGGCCAGCCTCGAAATGGCGAGTTCCGCATAGAGCGCGGCGCCGTCGGCCAGCACGCCGTCGTCGAACGTGGCGTACGGGGAGTGGTTGAACGCGGATGCGGCGTGGTCGGCGTCCCGGGGGACGGCGCTCAGCCCGATGAACGTGCCGGGGACCTCGGCGAGAACCCTGGAGAAGTCTTCGGAGCCGCTCAGTGGAGTGGCCCAGCGGGCGAGCCGGGAATCGCCGAACAGGCCCTCGATGACGTTTTCCGCGGTGTGCGTTTCGTCCTCGTCCGTGATGGTGAGCGGGTATTCCTGCTGGTAGTCGATGTCGACGTCGAGGCCGTGCGCCGCCGCGATTCCCTTCAGCAGGCGCGGCACGGCGTCCATCATTTTCTGCCGGGATTCCTCGGAGAAGGTCCTGATGGTGGCCTCGATGCGCGCGGTTTCCGGGATGATGTTGCGCTTGGTGCCGGCCTGGAGGACCCCCACGGAGAGGACTACGGGATCGAACATGTTGAACTGGCGGGTGACCATGACCTGGAGGGCGGTGACCATTTCGGCAGCCGCCGTCACGGGGTCCTTGGCAGAGTGCGGGGCAGACCCGTGGCCGCCGGCGCCGAGCACGGTGACCATCAGGCCGTCGGAAGAGCTGAGCATGACGCCGGGCTTGGTGCAGAACGTCCCGTGCGGTTCCAGGGCGGAAAACACGTGCATGCCGTAGGCGGCGTCCACACGCCGGCCGGCGGCATCCAGCACGCCTTCGCGGATCATGTGGCTGGCACCGTCGAAGCCCTCCTCGCCGGGCTGGAACATCAGGACGACGTCGCCGGCCAGCCGGTGCCGGCGTTCGGCCAGGAGCGTGGCGGCCCCTGCCAGCATGGAAGTATGCAGGTCGTGGCCGCAGGCGTGCATGGCGCCGTCGATCCGGGACGTGTAGTCCACGCCTGTTTTCTCCTGGACGGGCAGGCCGTCCATGTCCGCCCGCAGCAGCACGGCCGGGCGGGAGCCGGCGCCGGTTCCGGACGCCTGGCCGCGAAGTACCGCGGTGACCGACGTCGTGTCCTGGCCCAGGGTGATCTCAAAGGGAAGCCCGTCCAGGGCTTTGAGCACCTTTTCCTGGGTGCGGGGCAGCGTCAGGCCGATCTCGGGTTCCCGGTGCAGTTCATGGCGGAGCCGGGCAAGGTCCGCCTGCATTTCCCGGGCATCTGCGGTGATCGGCACGTGTTCTCCTTGTTTGTCGAAATCTTGTTTGTCGAAGTCGCTGGGTTGTGGCACTGGCTTGGGATTTAGATTGTGATTTGGCTTGGTTCGCGTCCGGTGAGGACGTCCTGCGTCTATTCTCAAGTGACATGGTTCACATGCGGTTCAAGGCCAGAAAAAATGCAAAAAAGTGCCGCCACCGCAGGTTTCGTGCACGAATAAAGGGAAGAATGATGGAACTCAGCGAGGACGACCTCGCCCTGATCAACGTCCTGCAGATTGCCCCGCGCCTGAGCTGGGCGGATGCAGCCCAGGTGCTGGGCGTTCACGCCACCACGCTCGCCGCCCGCTGGGAGCGGCTGCTGGCATCTGGCGTTTCCTGGGTCACGGCCCACCTGATCGGCGACCCTCAGCAGATGTGCCTGGCATTCGTCGCCGTGGACTGTGAAATGCACCGGCGCGAGGAAGTCACCGCCAGGCTCGCCGAGATGCCGGAAATCGTCACGGTGGAGGAGGCGGCCAGCAACCGGGATCTCATGCTGACCGTCATTACGCCCTCCCTGGACGATTTCAGCCTGAAGGTCATCTCGCGGCTGAAGGAGATCGACGGCCTCCTCAAATATCAGACCGCCCTGTGCACCAGGTTGCACGCGAGCGGCGGCTCCTGGCGGCTCAATGTGTTGAGCCGCGCACAGCAGGCTGCCGTGCGGGCATTGGCCGGCCACGAGGCCACCGGGGTTGCCCGGGCTGCCGCCCGGGAAGCGCTGCCGGACAGCCACCTGGCGCTCCTGCCGTTCCTGGCCAGGGACGGACGGGCCACGGCGGCGGACATTGCCCGCGGGCTGGGCAGGCACCCCGCCACCGTCCAGCGCCAGCTCAACCGCGTGCTCGCCAGCGGCATCCTGTCCTTCCGGTGCGAGGTGGCCCAGAAGTTCTCGGCCTTCCCCGTGACCTGCCAATGGTTCGTCAATGTCCCCGCGGGGCGGCACGAGGCAGCCGCAGCCGAGCTGAGGACCATGCGGAACGTACGGCTCAGCGCCTCCACCACGGGGCCCACGAACTTCGTGATCATCATGTGGCTGCAGTCCCTGGCGGACGTCATGAACATCGAGGTGGCGCTGCAGCAGAAAGTGCCCGGGATCGTGCTCGTGGAAAGCGTCGTCATGCTGAGCACCGTCAAGCGCGTGGGCTGGATGCTGAACCCGGACTCAAGGGCAAGTGGCGCCGTCGTGGTTCCGGCCCAGGGGTCCGACGCGGCAGGCTGACCGCGGCGTACCCACCGGGGCTGACTGACAGCTGAGAACCGGGGCACGGCGTGCCGCGGTTCCAAGTTGTGGCATGCTTCCCGTAGGCGCCCTGCACCTGCTTCACTTGCTGCGTCAGGAGCCGCGCCGCCAGCCCCGTTCCCGCCCGGACTGGCCTTGACCTCAAGCCGAGTTGAGGTTTTAGGGCTGCGTCCATGTCTACCGATCAGGTCCCGCCCGTGTCCCGAACCGACCCACCATTTCAGAAATCCAGTCCGAAACCCGTCCCGGAATCGGCCGGAATTTTCCACCGCAGCTACCTGATGGTGACACTCGGCGCCTGCGCGCTGGTGTTCCTGGCGGCCTTCGAATCCCTGGCGGTGACCACCATCATGCCGCTCGTCAGCCGGGAACTGGACGGCGCGAGCCTCTACGCATTGGCCTTCGCCGGACCGCTGGCCACCGGGGTGATCGGCATGGTGGCCGCAGGAAGCTGGTCGGACCGCAAGGGGCCGGTGGCGCCGCTCCTGGCCGCGGTGGGCATGTTCGTGCTCGGCCTGCTCATCGCCGGTACCGCCGGAACCATGCCGGTCCTTGTGTCCGGGCGGCTCGTGCAGGGACTCGGCGGGGGCGGGCTCACCGTGGCCCTGTACGTTGTCATTGCCCGGGTCTACCCGCCGGTCCTGCATCCGAAAATCTTCGCCGCCTTCTCCGCGGCCTGGGTCATCCCGTCCCTCGTGGGTCCGTTCGCGGCCGGCGCCGTGGCGCAACTGGCGGGCTGGCCGTGGGTCTTTCTCGGCGTGGTCGGACTCGTGGTCCCTGCCCTGCTCCTGACGGCCCCGGCCCTTCGCGGTCTGAACGGAAGCTCCGGCGCCGCCGCCGAAGATTCCCCGGGAAGCGTGGAGACCGCAGCCGGCGGCCCGCCGGGCGGCCTTGCAAAGCTGGGGCTGGCGGCGCTGGCAGCGCTCGCCGTGCTGGGCCTGAACCTGTCCGCCGCGGTACCGGGGGCCGGCGCGGTGCTGGCGGCGGCCGCCGTCGCCGTCGCACTCCTGGCCGTCCGTCCCCTCATGCCGCGCGGAACGCTGACCGCCCGGCGCGGCCTCCCGAGCGTGATCCTCACCCGCGGGCTCGCGTCCGCCGCCTTCTTCGGCGCCGAGGTGTACCTGCCGTACCTGCTCGTGGAACGCTACGCCTTCGCCCCGACGTTTGCAGGCCTCACGCTCACCGGCGGCGCCATCGCCTGGGCGGCGGCCTCGGCCATCCAGGGCAGGCTGGGGACCCGCCTGGAGCACCGGAGGGCGGTGCGGATCGGCTCGGCCCTCGTCCTTGGCGCCGTCGTCCTGGCCCTCGTGACAACGGTGCTGGCCTGGCCGGCCTCCGTCGCGATCGGGGGCTGGATCTTCGCCGGGGGCGGGATGGGCCTGATGTATCCGCGCCTTAGCGTCATGACCCTGGCCCTCTCCACCAAGGACACCGAGGGCTTCAACAGTTCGGCCATGTCCATTTCGGATTCCCTCGGCGGCGCCCTGGCCCTCGCCGGCACTGGGATCGTGTTCGCCGCATTCGCGACGGCGACTCCGTCGGCCTCGTTTGCCGGAGTCTTCGCGCTCACTGCGGTGATCGGCGTCGCCGCCGTGGCCGTCGCCCCGCGCGTGGCCGCCGTCAGGACAACCATGTAACGGGCACGGCACCATAACGGCACGGCACCGTAACGGCACGGCACGGCAAAGGAGCCCCGGCCGGATGATCCGGCCGGGGCTCCTTGTGTATCAGAAGTAAGGGTCAGGCAGCCGCGCGGGCTTCCTCCTGTGAGCGGACGGCCTTCCATTCCACAATCCGGGCCTGCTGCAACGGGGTTTTCCGGTTGAAGTGCCAGGCCGCACCCAGCAGCAGGAACCACACGGGTGTCACGAAGAGTGCCAGGCGGGTGTCATCGGCCTGCGCCAGCGCCACCAGCATGAAGACGAAGAACGCGAGCACCACGTACGGCATGAAGGCGGAGCCGGGCATCTTGAAGGCCGAAGCCTCGTGCAGTTCCGGCCGCCGGCGGCGGAAGGCGATGTAGCTGATCAGGATCATGGACCACACAAACATGGTCAGCACGGAGGCCACGGAAGTGACGATCGTGAACGCGCCGATTACGGAGTCGCCGGCATAGAGCAGGACCAGACCGGCCAGCAGGAAGATGCAGGAGAACAGCAGCGCGTTCTGCGGTACCTTGCGGATGCTGAGCTTTCCGAATGCCTTGGGCGCGTTCCCGTCCTGGGCCAGGCCGTAGACCATCCGGGACGTTGAGTAGATGCCGGAGTTGGCGCTGGAGGCGGCGGAGGTCAGGACCACAAGGTTGATGACCACTGCGGCGATCCCCAGTCCGGCCAGGGTGAACATGCCGATGAACGGGCTGCTTGCGGGGTCGATGGTGCGCCACGGATTGACCGCCATGATGACCACCAGGGCGCCCACGTAGAAGAGGAGGACGCGGACCGGGATGGAGTTGATAGCCCGCGGCAGGTTCTTCTCCGGGTCCTTGGTTTCGGCGGCGGCTGTGCCCACCAGTTCGATCCCGGCGAAGGCGAAGATGGCGATCTGGAAGCCGAGGACGAAGCCGAACATGCCGTGCGGGAACATGCCGCCGTCGTTCCACATGTTGGCGAGGTTGGCTTCGGCCCCGTTCGGGGACGTGAAATGGGTGGCGATCATGACCGCGCCGGTGATGATCAGGGCCACGATGGCGACCACTTTGATGATGGCAAACCAGAACTCCGCCTCACCGAACGCCTTCACGGTGGGGAGGTTCAGGAGGATCAATACCACGGGCGTGAGCAGCGCCGGGATCCACAGGGGCGTGCCGGGCGCGAGCTTGTCCACGTATCCGGCAATGGCGACGATGTCCGCCACCCCGGTGACTACCCAGAAGAACCAGTAGGACCAGCCGGTGAAGAAGCTGGCCCAGGGGCCGAGCAGGTCGCCGGCGAAGTCACTGAAGGATTTGTAGTTCAGGTTGGAGAGCAGGATCTCGCCCATCGCACGCATCACGAAAAACAGCATGAAGCCGATGATCATGTAGACGAAGATGACGGACGGCCCGGCGAGCGAGATGGTCTTTCCGGAACCCATGAACAGGCCGGTGCCAATTGCGCCGCCGATGGCGAGCAACTGGATGTGGCGGTTGCCGAGGGCGCGGGCGAGGTGCGGCTCGCGGCTCCCGGCGCCGGAGTCACCGTTGGCGGAGGCGGCAGTGTCAGATTCTGAAATGGCCGGAGCGGCCGAGGTGGTGCGTTCAGACATGAGGCTTCTTCCTTGTCACAGGCGGTCGCCCCGGGCGGGGGTTCCGCAGTGCGGGCCGCACAGATCCGTCAGTGTGTGACGGAGGTAACAGTTTTGGCGGGTAAATCAAGGTTAGGGCCGGTATTTCGCGGTCCGTGTTGTCGCGACGGCCCGCGCCGGTGGCCCGGCCGGCCGGTGATCTGCCGTGGCGCTCCCGGCGGAACGGACCTCCCGGAAGGCGCCGGAGCGGGTCCGGAGCCCACATCCTTCGCGGGCCCTAGGGGAATATGCGGCGCCGGCACGGCCCGCCGCCTGCCGGCTCCGGTTTCGCGTTTCCGCAAATCAGCCGCCCGTGGGCAGGTTCGACAACTGTCGATCATCTTAGCTTCAGTTGTCGTCCGCTGTCCTTTGTCACATTTTTGCGCGGCGACAACTGCGACGACGGCGGAAACGGAACGGCCCCGCCTTGGGCGGGGCCGTCCCGTTGCGGGGCCATCCCGTTGCGGGGGTCAGCTGCGGGTTTCAGTAACGCGGCTCAGCTGCGGGTTTCAGTAGCGCGGCTCAGTAGCGCGGTTAAGTAGCGCGGCTCAGCAGGGCAGTTCAGTTGCGCCCGCTTGGGCCGGGCCTGCTCATGCTGGCCATCGCGCTTGAGGTCCTCATTGCCAGTCATCGTGCCGGTACCTTCTTTGGCTGCACCGATGTGGTGGATGACCGTGAGTTTGGCCTTGCCGTCGATTCCCATGATGTTCCCTTCCCCTGATTGCTAGGTCATGCGGTGTTGCTGTACGTCCACAGGGCCAACGGGCGCGGTCAGTTCCAGCCACATTGGGGATTCGGAACAGAACCCGAAGTGGATGGCCCGGCAGTGTATCGATTTCGAGGGTGGGTTCAGCGACGGCGTCCGCGATCCCGGGGGATGCTCCCTCGACCGATTGCCCGGCAGCCTACTGGGCCGCCAGGCGGGTGGCCCGCAGCACGGCATCCGTGAGGGACACTGCCTCGCCCTCGGGCCCGATGGCGCTGCGTTGCCGGCTGTCCAGGGCCGCGACGCGCCACAGCGGCTCCTCGATCCGGAGCTCCCGGGCAAGGTCCTCGGCGGTGAAGAACTTCTCCGGCGTATGGTGCGCGCCCCACGGAGGCAGCCCGTCGGGGTGATGGCCGACGATCAGCAGCGTCCCGCCGGTCCGCACCGCGGCCGCGGCGAGCTGCAGTGCCTGTTGCCACGGCATCTGGGTGGAATGCAGGAACTGTGCCGTGACGAGGTCGAACAGCCGGTCCGGGACCCACGTGGCAAGATCCTGCTGCACCCACTCGATGGAAGCATCCTGGCCGTGTTCCCGGGCGTGGACGGCCGCACGCTCCAGGGCGACGGCGGAAACGTCCAGGCCCGTCACGGTCCAGCCGCGGGCAGCGAGCCAAATGGCGTCCGCACCTTCGCCGCACCCCAGATCCAGGGCGTCGCCGGGAGGCAGGTCCGCCACCTCCGCGACGAGTTGCGGGTTCGGATCCCCGCTCCACATCTTGGGGCGGCTGCTGTACTTTTCATCCCATATCCTGGCCGCGGTGCCGGGCGCCGCATGCTCGGCGGCGTCGTGCTCGTGGCTGGGGGTGTGGCTGTTTCCTTGCCTGTGGCTCTGGCTCTGGCTGCGTTTTGTCATGGTTTCCCCTCATCTCGTTAGTCCGACGGGTTTGGCTGGCGGTCTTCCTGCGGGCCGTGGCCGGCACCGGGCGCCACGGCGGGCGCCACGACGGCGGTGACGAACCCGGCCGGCGCGGACCGCCGTCGGGTCTCCCGGCCGAAATTCCGGTGCTCCTCCAGGACCAGCCCGAAGGACCCAACAAAGTCCGCGGCGCTTTTCCTCGCCGGGGGAGTGTTGTCGATGCCAAAGGTCAGCGGCTCGCCGACGAATCTCGCCGCAGCCCGGGCGTACCGCATGTAGGGCGAACGCGAGGCGATGGTTTCCCTGGAGAAGTAGTCAAAGGCCACGACGCTGCCCGGGGCGGTGCCGGCGATCCTGCGCAGTGTTGCCTCGACCGAGTCGCGGTCCAAATACATGGTCACCGCTTCCCACAGGAACAGTGCTGGCCTGCCGGGGTCGAAACCCGACGCCACGAGCTTGTCCATCCAGTCCTCGGTCTCGAAATCGGCGGACACGTAGGTGGCCAGGCGTGCCGACAGGCCCGCTTTCTCGAGCATCGCGAGTTTGTAGGCCTGCGTCCTTGGCAGGTCGATTTCAAAGCAGCGCACACGGTCCTTTGATGACAGCCTGAACGCCCGGGTGTCGAATCCCGCACCGAGGACCACCAGTTGGTCAACTTCGGCCAGATGCCGCTGGAGGGCAGCATCGTAGTAGCTGGTCCGTGCTGTCGACTGATGGCGCATCGGTGCCCGCCCTTGGTACGGATAGCGGTAGATCCTGGGAACGAATCCCGTCAGCAGGTGTCCCACGAGCGTGGGGGCCGTCTCCAGCCGGAACCCTTCCTGGGACACATTCGGCATGACCGCCATGAGCCGGGCCGCAGGCTCATCCGCCCTCGTCCCCAGCCGGTGCTGCATGTAGCGCGTGTAGAGGGAGGCGAACAGTGTGGCCGAAACGCCCGCACGCCGGCTGTAGTTAAGCAGTCGGGGGACTGATGCGGCATAGCCGGCCGCCCCTAGGGGCAGCAGCGCCACTTGGATGACCCGAAAGAAGCCAGCGGCGAGAATTCCCGGCATCGTGCCCCGTCTCCTCTCGTCGCCTTGCCCGCCCACCATGCTCCTCCGGGACGCAATGGTGGTCAATACACGCTCTGGGCTTGCCTTAGAACGACATGAAGGCGGAGGGACACGTAGAAATCACCCCCCGGAAACGAATCCGAAACCTGTGTCGTGAATGCTGGGCACAAGACATTGAACACTGGGGAGGCAATGATCATGGACGTTGATGAAGCACGGAAAATCCGCAGCTCCGCTGAATTGAACGTAGGGGACCAGATCGAGGCTTGGCACAACGGGAAGCTCTTCCACCGGGGCGCGGTAACCCAGACCGTCACGGGCGTGGACCTGTTTTGGATCCTGGATGCCCGGACGGGATCCCGCCGGCTCATCGACGCCGAGGCGCTCGTGATCCTGCGGCCCGCTGGACCCGGCTCGGCCGAGGCGCCGTCACGGGCACCCGCCCACACTTCCGCCCGCACGCCCACCGAGACGTCCCACATGCCGCTGTTCCAAGCCCCCAGCCTGGCCGGCTAGGAGCCGAGCCGATGGCCCCGGATACGGGACCCTGCCCCGCCAGATGGTAGACTACTAAAACTTGATGTGCAGTGATGCCCACTTTGATTCGGTTGACCGACTTCGGTCCGTCAACGGGATCCCTGCCGGTTTCCTTCGGGAATCCACACGCAGGCAGTGGGATTTTTTCATGTGAGAGGCACATCCTGCGTCGATGAACGCGTTCCATTTGGTCCCGGCGGCCGCTTGCTGAAGTTTGGCAACAGCCCGGTTGATCACCTGACTTTTCTTCGGCGAACCCTTGAGCCAACCGGCATCGGGGGCCGATATCCGCACGGATACCGCCTGAAAGACTTTGAAACACATGACTACATTTGCTGCCCTCGGCACGCCCAAAGCACTTGCCGACACCCTGACCGCCCAGGGGATCGTGGAGCCCTTCCCGATCCAGGTCAAGACCCTCCCTGACACCCTGTCCGGACGCGACGTCCTGGGCCGCGGCCGCACCGGCTCCGGCAAGACCATCGCATTCGCCATCCCGCTTGTGGCACGCCTCGCCGAGCGGGAAGCCAAGCACTTCCGCAAGCCCGGCCGCCCGATGGGCCTGGTCCTGGCCCCGACCCGCGAGCTGGCCACGCAGATCAACGCGACCATCGAGCCGATGGCCAAGGCCATGGGCCTGACCACCACCGTGATCTACGGCGGCATCTCCCAGGCCCGCCAGGAAAAGGCCCTGCGCGCCGGCGTCGACATCGTCATCGCCTGCCCGGGCCGCCTGGAGGACCTGATCCGCCAGCGCATCCTGACCCTCGAAGCAGTCGAAATCACCGTGCTGGACGAGGCCGACCACATGGCCGACCTTGGCTTCCTCCCGGTGGTCAAGAAGCTCATGGACATGACCCCCACCCAGGGCCAGCGCCTGCTGTTCTCCGCCACCTTGGACAACGGTGTGGACAAGATCGTCCAGCGCTACCTGTCCAACCCGCTGACCCACTCCGTGGACGACCCGCAGGCCGCGGTGACCACCATGGAACACCACGTGCTGGTGGTCAACGACCAGACCGTCAAGAAGCAGCTGATCGTCGAGCTCGCCTCCGGTGCAGGCCGCCGCGTGCTCTTCATGCGCACCAAGCACCACGCCCGGAAGCTGGCCAAGACCCTGACCGACGCCGGCATCCCCGCCGTCGATCTCCACGGCAACCTCTCGCAGAACGCCCGTGACCGCAACCTGGCCGAGTTCTCCTCCGGCGACGTCCGCGTCCTGGTGGCCACCGACGTCGCGGCCCGCGGCGTCCACGTCGACGACGTCGAGCTGGTCATCCACGTGGATCCGCCCACGGAGCACAAGGCGTACCTGCACCGCTCAGGCCGTACTGCCCGCGCCGGTTCCGACGGCACCGTGGTCACGCTGACCCTGCCCGAGCAGCAGTCCGACGTCAAGAAGCTGATGAAGGCTGCCGGCGTCGAGGTCAACTTCGAGCGCGTCACGGCCAACTCCCCGCTGGTTGCTGAACTGGTCGGCGAAATGGCCGACAAGATCGATCCGCGTACCCGCGCCGCGCTGCTGGCCGCCAAGGCCGCGCAGCACGGCGGCGGCACCTCCACCGGTGCCAACGCCGAGCGCAAGCGCGCCCGCCGCACCACCCAGGCAGCACCCACCGCGGGTGGCCGGGGCGGCCGTGGCGGACGTGGACGCGTCGGAGCCGAGGCTCCCCGGACCGATCTGCCGCGCGCCGAGCGCCGCGCCGTCGCCTACGAAGGCAAGGCCGCTGCCCGCAACGCCGCCGACCGTGTCGCCGAGCAGAACCAGGACCGTGCCGATGCCGAGCGCGCCGAGCGCCGGAATGCGCGTGGCCGTGGCCGCGTGACCGCCTACGGGCACCACAACGATGTCCCGGCTGCCGGCGGCCGTGCCGCGGCCGGCCGCGGTTCGGACGGACGCGCCGCCGAGGGACGCAGCGACGCCCGGGGCGCTTCGGCTCCCCGCAGCGGAGCACCCCGCACGGGAGGCGCTCCCCGCACGGGCGCTTCGGCCGGCGGCCAGCGCGGCGGACGTCCGGCAACCGGGCAGCGTGCAGCTGCTGGCGCCAAGTCGGCTGGGAGCAAATCCGGAGGCAGCGCGGCTGTCTGGTCCTCCAACACCGGTGGCACCTCCGGCGGATCCTACGCCGGCGGCGGCAACGGCCGCTCCGGTGAGGGACGTCCGGCCCGCGGCGCCGGCCCGCGCCGCGCGTCGGCTCCGGCCTCGAACGAACGCCGCAGCCGCTAAGGTTCCGGGTTTCCGCCGGCCACAATAGCCGGCGCTACGCAAACGGAAGGCCGCTACGGGGATGCCTATAGCGGCCTTCCGAAAGCGCGGCGGCCGTCCGAAAGCGCGGCGCAAAGCTGAGACTTACCAGCCGCGGGCGCGCCACTCTTCCAGATGCGGGCGTTCCGCACCCAGGGTGGTTGGCTTGCCGTGGCCCGGGTGCACCACGGTGTCATCCGGATACACGTCGAACAACCGCTCGCTGACATCGGTGATCAGCTGGGCAAACCGCGCCGGGTCCTTCTGCGTGTTGCCTACTCCTCCCGGGAACAGCGAATCGCCGGAAAAGATGTGCGCAGGGCCCGCGGGGTCCTGGTACACAAGGGCGATCGAACCCGGTGTGTGGCCGCGCAGATGCACAGCCGTCACGTCGAAGCCGTCGAAGTTGCCGACGTCCCCGTGATCCAGCAGTACATCCACCGGCACCGGAAGCTCCGGGGCATCCTCTGTCCCGGCCGCCGTTTTCACACCCGTGGCTTCCACCAGGGACGGCAGCGCCCGCACGTGGTCCCAGTGCTGGTGGGTGGTGGCAATCAGCGCCAGCTTCGGCGTCGCGGAAGTATCCGCGGCGGCGTCCGTGAGCAGCGCCTGGATGGCGGCCAGATCATCGGCCGCATCGATCAGGAGCTGCGCGCCGGACGCCTTGGCCGTGAGCAGGTACACGTTGTTGTCCATCTCGCTGACCGAAATCCGGCGGATGGTGATGTCGCGTAAAGAGTGAATAAGCGAGTCCATGGGCTTCAGTCTACGGAGGGGCTATTCACGGCCCTGGGACACCCAGTTGGGATCCGCGGAGCGGGAGCCGACGACGGCGTCCGCGGCGGCGTCGAGCGTCTTCAGTTGCGCTGCGGTGAAGACGAGTGCCAGGGCGCCCAGGTTTTCGTCGATCCGGTCCGCCTTGCGCGTGCCGGGGATGGGGACCACGGGGAGCCCCAGTTTCCGGCCCTGCGCGAGCAGCCAGGCCAGTGCCACCTGGGCGGGAGTTGCAGCCCGCCCGGCAACGCTCAGTTCCGCAGCGACCGCCCGCACGGCGTCCACCACACCCTGGTTGGCGCCGGCAGCGTCCGCGGCGAAACGCGGGATATTGCGGCGGAAGTCGTTGCTGCCCAGCGTCGAGGCGTCCACGGTGCCGGTGAGGAATCCCCGGCCCAGCGGCGAATAGGGCACAAAACCCACCCCGAGTTCGGCGGCGGTGGGAACCACGTTGCGTTCCACGTCGCGGCTCCAGATGGACCATTCGCTCTGGACCGCGGCGATCGGGTGGACGCTGCTGGCCTCGCGCAGCTCCTCGGCCGTCACCTCTGACAGGCCCAGATGCCGCACCTTGCCGGCCTGCACCAGCCCCGCCATGGCCTCCACGGTTTCCACTATCGGAACGCGGAGGTCACGGCGGTGCATGTAGTACAGGTCGATCGAGTCGGTGCCCAGCCGTTGCAGGCTGCGGTCCACCGCCTGTTTCACGTAGGCGGCGTCGCCGCGGATGTCGGTGTAGCCCGCCGAGGGGGTGCCCACAAGGCCGAACTTGGTGGCCAGCTGGACTTCGCCGCGGCGTTCCTTGAGCAGCCGGGCGATCAGCTCCTCGTTGCTGCCGCCGCCGTAGATGTCCGCTGTGTCGATGAAGCTGACGCCTGCGTCCACCGCGTGATGCAGGGTACGCAGGGCCTCGGCCGGGTCCACCTCGCCGTACACAGGGGTTAGGGCCATGCCGCCGAACCCCAGGGGGCTGACCGTGAGGCCGTCGCCGAGCTGGACTGTTGCTGCCGTCATCTGTTTCTCCGTTCGCGCACTGAGTGGTTCCGTCCCTGCCAAGAACCCCGGGGCGCGCGCGGCTATTCCGGCTCACGCTTGTTGACCGGTCGGTTGGCCGGGCCGACGATTCTCCCCACCTTTGACCGTGGCGTGGCCAGTACGACGGCGTGTCGTGGGGACGCGCCGTCGTACTGGCTCATACGTGGGGAGATTGCGCGGGGGACGGTGACTGCTCTGCCTCTTTCGCCGCCCGTTTCTCGGCCGGCAGGAGCTTCAGGCCTGCGGCGCAGCCGACGATCCCGGCGATGAACAGCAGCTTGAGCGGGCTGGCCGGTTCGACGCCGGTGGCCATCGCCCAGCCCACCGTCAGTGCCGCGCCGATCCCCACCCAGACGGCGTAGGCGGTGCCGAGCGGGATGCGCGTTACTGCCATGCCGAGCCCAACCATGCTCAGGGTGAACGTCACCGCGAACACGAGGGTGGACAGCGGGCGGGTGAACCCGTCGGACAGGCCCAGCGCCGTGGCCCAGACCGCCTCCAGCACGGCGGAGGCGAGCAGGATGATCCACGCGAGGGCCGGAGTTGAACGGTTTTCCTGGGGGTAGTTGGCGGCCATCATTTACGCCACCAGCTTCAGGCCGACGACACTCGCGGCAATCCCGCCAAGCAGCAGGATGCGGGACGCCGTCGCGCGCTCAACTTTGGCGATCATCGCGTAGCCGGAGGTCAGGACGACGCCGACCCCCACCCACACGGCGTAGGCCGTTCCGGTGGGGATGGACTGCATGGCGACGGCGAGCCCGCCCGTGCTCGCAATGACGGAGACGAGGAAGACCACGCCCGGGACCAGCCGGCGCCGGCCGGTGGCCTGCGACGTGCGGTGCAGGGCGGCGGCCCAGACGGCCTCCAGCGCTCCGGAAAGAATGAGAATTAACCACGACATGACGGCTCCTGTGGCCAGTCTTGTCGCGTGCCGGGTACTGAACCGTCGTCCGGAGGCCCGGAAGAAGGGGCCTTGGCCTCCAAGTCTAGCAAATCCGCGTCACAGCCGGTCTGACTTACGGACCGACCGCGTCGCTCCAGAGCGTGAATGTTGCGCCGCACGGGGTAGTGCACGCACGGCTCGTCCGGCGAGATAAGGTCTCCGGGCGGTCAAAGGCAGGCGGTCAAGATCGTGGCTCAAAGGTGCGGTGTCGGTCAATAGCGTTTGGCCTGCTCGGTCAGCAGCCAGTCGGTGGTGGCCGAGATGAGGGCCTTGACCCCCGTTTCGGCGGCGCCTGGATCGTGGGCCTCGATGGCGGCTGCCACGTCCTCGAGGATTACCGTGGTGTATCCGCGGTACCCGTCGTCCGTGCAGGGCAGCAGCGTGAGGGTGCCAAGATCGGCCTGGAGCCGGATGAGCTCGCGGGCGAGCCGGGCGGAGCGGGCAATGGCCGCGACTTCCAGCAGGAACTCCGAGAGGGCCAGACGCCAGCTCAGGGAGTCATCGTCGGCTGATGGGATGAACGAGCGCAGCGTGGCGATGTCGGCGGCGTCCGAGCGCCGGGCCGCCACCCCCGCGCAGGCCGCGGCGATCGCCTGGTAGTGCAGCGCGAGGTCCCTGATCTGCAGCCGGCTCAATTCGTGCAGTTGCGCCAGTGCCCGTTCCCGGGAGGGCAGGACGTTGTCGGCGATGAAGCTTCCGCCGCTGCGGCCGCGTGCGGTCCGGATGATTCCCGAGGCACGCAGTTGGGAAAGGGCCTCCCGCGCCGTTACCGCGGACACTCCGAGAGCCGCGGCAAGCTCGGTTTCGTTCGGCAGCCGCTGGCCGCTGGTCAGCAGTCCGGTTTCCACCGCCTGTTCGATCCGGCCGCACACTTCATCGACGAGCCCGCGTGATTTGATCGGCGTGAACACCGCAGCCAGGCTCCGGGAGGCGCCATTCGGCGACAACAACATCCGGGCCTCCCTTCCCTTCGGCGGTATCCGCCCCCGCCCCGTCCGGGGCGTCCGTGCAGCTTCCGCGGGCGGCGCCGCCGCGCGTCGCCGGGGCTGATGTCATCCTAATGCGGGCTTTGCCGGAGGGTCTATGCATAAAACCTATGAAGTAATAGCATTTGGCCAAGCAGCCCGTGTGGACTGGCTCGCATTGCGCTGTGTGGCTCTCTGGTGGACGATCCGGCAACGGAGTAAGGCGCACCCCATGACCGAAACACTGGCCGCCGGCAGCTCGACCGGAACCGAAGAGGTTCCGGCGATCCGCCTGCGTAAGCTCACCAAGGTCTTCGGGGATACCGTCGCGGTAAATGGCGTGGACCTGGACATCCGCCACGGGGAGTTCTTCTCCATGCTTGGCCCGTCCGGCTCCGGCAAGACCACGGTCCTGCGCTTGATCGCCGGCTTCGAGCTGCCCACCTCCGGCAGCATTGAACTCGACGGCAAGGACGTCACGGCGATGGCACCGTTCCAGCGGGACGTCAACACCGTTTTTCAGGACTACGCCCTGTTCCCGCACATGTCGCTCGTGGACAACGTCGCCTATGGGCTGCGGGTGCGCGGCATGCCCGGAAGCCAGCGCCGGCAGCGGGCCAGGGAAGCCCTGGACCGCGTTCAGCTCGGGAAGTTCCTCGGCCGCAAACCCGCCCAGCTCTCCGGCGGCCAGCGGCAGCGGGTTGCCCTGGCCCGGGCGCTCGTGGTCGAGCCGAAGGTCCTCCTGCTGGACGAGCCACTCGGCGCCCTGGACCTCAAGCTCCGGCAACAGATGCAGGTCGAACTCAAGGAATTGCAGCGCTCGCTGGGCATCACCTTCATCTTTGTCACCCACGACCAGGAGGAAGCCCTGACCATGAGCGACAGGATTGGCGTCTTCAACAACGGCAGCATCGAACAGATCGGTACCGCGCACGAAATCTACGAGCGGCCCGGTGGCATCTTTGTGGCCACCTTCGTCGGCACCTCCAACATTTTCGACGCCGCCCAGGCCCAGGCGGTCTATGGCCGGCCAGATCCCTTTTGCATCCGTCCCGAGCGGCTGCGCGTCGCCTGGACCGGGGAACCCGAGCACCGTTCCGGCACCACCTCCCGGCCCGGGACGGTGACGTCGTTCGTCTACGTCGGGCACGCCACCCAGGTGCGGGTGCAGCTCGACGGCGGGCCCGCCGTCGTCGCCCTTGTGCCGGAAAAGCTGCCCGGCAGCGACGCGGAGCTGGTGAACGGGCCTGTCACGGTCAGCTGGGACGACGACGCCGTCGTTTGGCTTCCGGCCAGCGGCTCCCACCCCGATTCACCGCACACCGATTCACCGCAGATCGAAAGGTAAGGATCATGGCTCCTAGAACAAAGGCCTCCCTCGTGGTCGGGGTGGTCGCGGCGGCAACCCTCGCGCTGTCAGCCTGCGGAACGAGCGGCGGATCGGGTACCTCAGCGTCGGCGCAAGCTACCAAGACTGAGATCGGCACCGGTGAGGGCCAGCTGTCCATCCTCGGGTGGCCCGGGTACGCCGAGGACGGCAGCAACGATCCGGCGGTGGACTGGGTGCATCCGTTCGAACAAGAGACCGGGTGCAAGGTCAGCTTTAAGCCGTTCGGCACCTCGGACGAGGCGGTGACGCTCATGCGCACCGGTCAGTACGACGTCGTCTCGGCCTCCGGGGATGCCTCGCTGCGCCTGATCGCTGGCCAGGATGTGCAGCCGGTCAACATGAGCCTGCTGAAGAACTATCCGGACATCTATCCGTTCCTGAAGGACAAGGCCTGGAACACCGTCAACGGTGTGAACTACGGGATGCCCCACGGCTGGGGCGCCAACCTGCTGATGTACACCACGGACAAGGTCACCCCGGCGCCCACCTCCTGGAGCGCGGTGTTTGACGATGCTGCCCAGAACACCGGCAAGGTCACGGCCTACGATTCGCCGATCTACATCGCCGACGCCGCCGTCTACCTCATGGCGCACAAGCCGGACCTGGGTATCAAGAACCCTTATGCCCTCGACAAGGACCAGCTGGCCGCCGCCGTCGACCTGCTCAAGCAGCAGCGCGCGCACATCGGCGAGTACTGGAGCGACGTCCTCAAGGAAGTCCAGGCCTTCACGTCCGGGAGCACCGTGGTCGGCACCACCTGGCAGGTGGGGGCCAACATCGCGACGGCCGACGGCGCCAAGGTCGCAACCCTCGTCCCTGACGAGGGTGCCACCGGCTGGTCGGACACCTGGATGATCGGGTCCAAGACCAAGAACGTGAACTGCGCCTACAAGTGGCTTGACTACATCGCCAGCCCCAAGCCGAATGCCCAGGTGGCCGAGTACTTTGGCGAATCCCCGGCCAATGCGAAAAGCTGCGAGCTGACCACTGACCCTAAGCACTGCGAGACGTACCACTCCGGTGATACGGCCTACGCCGAGAAGATCTGGTACTGGACCACCCCGGTCGCCCAGTGCCTCGATGGCCGCAAGGACGTCAAGTGCACCGACTATTCGGAATGGACCAAATCCTGGACGGAAATCAAGGGCTGATTCCGGACATCGGGCCGCAAGGGATCCGGAAGAAACGGCCGGCCCGAGGGTCGGCAGAAACTAAGGCGAGATGGCACAACAAATGCAAAAGCTTCCGCCCGGCTCACCCCAGAGTGCCGCGGCTGTACCCCGGGCGAAAGCCAATGCCTTCTCGGCGCTGCTGCACCGCTCGCCCAGGCTGCGGCTTGCCGGGCTGCTCACGGCCCCGGCGCTCTGGCTGGTCCTTGTCTATGTCGCGGCCCTGGCGGCACTGCTGATCACGGCGTTCTGGACCGTGGACACCTTCACCGGAGAGGTGTCCACGGAGTGGACCACTGAAAACATCGTCACGGTCCTGACGGATCCGGTGTACCAGCGGATCACTCTGCGGACAGTGTGGATTGCCGTGGCGGTCACCGTGATCGACATGATCCTTGCCCTGCCCATCGCGTTCTTCATCGCCAAGGTGGCTCCGGCCCGCTGGGAGAAACTGCTCGTGGTGGCCGTGCTGATGCCGCTGTGGGCAAGCTACCTGGTCAAGGCCTACGCCTGGCGGAATGTCCTTTCCGAGGGTGGCCTGCTGGAGTGGCTGGGGGCGCCGATCGGCCTGTCGTCGCCGGGCTACGGCGAGACCGCCGTCATCGTGACCCTGTCCTACATCTGGCTGCCGTACATGATCCTGCCGATCTACGCGGGCTTTGACCGGGTGCCCGACTCCCTGCTTGAGGCATCCGGGGATCTTGGCGCGAAGCCGCTGACCACCATGCGCCTTGTCATGCTTCCGCTGCTGGTCCCTTCGATTATCGCGGGCACGATCTTCACGTTCTCCCTGTCCCTGGGCGACTACATCACCGCGCAGATCGTCGGCGGGACCACCCAGATGCTGGGCACCGTGGTTTACGCAAACGTCGGGGCGGCGAACAACCTGCCGTTCGCCGCCGCGGTCTCGCTGGTTCCGATCGCCATCATCATGTTCTATCTCTTCATCGTCCGGCGTACCGGCGCCCTGAACAGCCTGTAGCGGAAGGCGACTCATGAGACTTTCCCGTAGCGCCAAAGTGGTCCTGGGCGTCATAACCGGGCTGGTGCTGTTGTTCATCTACACGCCGCTGCTGCTGGTGGTGGTGAACTCGTTCAACGCGGACCGGACGTTCGGCTGGCCGCCCAAGGGCTTCACGCTGGAATGGTGGGGCAAGGCTTTCGACTCTCCCGGCGTACGGGATGCCGTCGTGTCCTCCGTGTGGGTGGCATTGGTCTCGACCATCGTCTCGCTGGTGCTGGGAACGCTGCTGGCGATCTCACTGCAGCGCTATGAGTTCTTCGGCCGCGACGTCATCAGCCTCCTGGTGATCTTGCCCATCGCATTGCCCGGCGTTGTCACGGGCATCGCCCTGAACAACATGTTCACCACCATCCTGGGGGTCCCGCTGAGCCTGTGGACAGTGGTGATCGCCCACGCGACCTTCTGCATGGTGACCGTGTTCAACAACGCGATTGCACGGCTCCGCCGCACCAGCGCCGGCCTGGAGGAAGCGTCGTCCGATCTCGGCGCCGGCGTCTTCACTACATTCGGCTTGGTGACCTTCCCGCAATTGCGCTCTGCCCTGCTGGCCGGCGGCCTGCTGGCCTTCGCGCTGAGCTTCGACGAAATCATCGTCACGACGTTCACGATCGGGGCCGGGGAGACCACGCTGCCGATCTGGATCCTGCAGAACCTCTTCCGCCCGAATCAGGCGCCCGTGGTCAATGTCGTGGCCGTCGTGCTGATCGTGGTCTCGATCGTCCCCATCTGGCTCGCCCAGCGCTTGTCGGGGGACTCGGTGGGCGTCAGCGAGGCCAGGGTGAAGGAGGACGGGCGCTAGTCCGAGCCGGCCTCCGCCGCCGGATCGATGGAAACGACCGCCAGGAAGCCACGGCCCAGGATTTCCGGCGTGGCGGTATCAGCGCCGACGACGGCGTCATAACGGTTCAGCTCGACGCGCTCCGGCTCAGCAGCGACGGCGCCCGTCGGCGCTGTGGGGATCGGCGCCGTGGGGACCGGCTCTGTGCCCGTGTCGGCTGCGGGCGCGGGGCGGCCCGCAGTCCCGGGGCTGACGGTCCCTTGGCCCTGCAGGAGGATGCCGAACTGGCCTTCGAACACCGGATGGGCGCGTTTCTTGGACAGCTCGATGATTGACGTGTAGCCCTTGAAGGCGCCGTTGCGGGTGATGACGTTCAGATCCCGGATGTCGCCCGTGGGCAGTGCCCCGGCCGAGGCCGCGTCGCCGGAGAACCGGAATGGCCGGTACTTCTCCAGCGGGTGCTCGGCGCCGTCTACGCTCAGGAGCAACAACTCGCCGTCAATGACCGTCAACACGCGGTCCATTCCGGCGAAAGCGGAGAAGGGGCCGGCCTTGGATACCTCGGCAATGCTGACTCGCCAGTCCCATGCGTTTTCCTGCGCGGCGGTTTGCGCGGACGAGGCCCGCGGATGGCGTGCCACTTCGCGCGTCACCCCGCCGCCGTTGCGCCAGGGGTGGGCTTTGAGCTCGGCATAGCGGATGATCTCCATGGCCCCAGCCTATCGGCCCGGCTCTGGGCCCCGGCCGCCGTGGCTCCTGCCGGCGCCGCCGCCGATGCCGATGCCGACGGCGATGCTCCTGCCGGCGCCGACGCGAAGTCGGCGGCGGCGGTCCGGTCTTGCTAACGTCAGAGGCAGGAAGCATGCGGAAGGAGCCTGAATGTTTGTCAAAGTGTGCGGTCTTAGCACCGCGGATGCGGTCCGCGTCGCGGCAGGTGCCGGCGCGGACGCTGTCGGCTTCGTCCTGACCCGCAGCCCCCGGGAGGTCACGCCGGAACAGGTCAGGAACCTCCTCGCCCACGTCCCGAACGGGTTGCCCGCGGTGGGCGTGTTCCGGCACGAACCGGCCGCCGACGCCGTCGCCGTCGCCCGTGAGGCGGGCCTGGTCTGGGTCCAGCTCCACGGCGACCGTTCACCGGCGGACGTCCGGACGGTGCACGACGCCGGGATGAAGCTGATCCGGGGCGTCACCATGGCTGCCCCTGCGGAAGCCTTCGACCATTGGGGTGAGGAGCTGCTCCTGATCGACGCCGCTGTCCCCGGCTCCGGGGAAGCCTGGGACTACGGCTCCGTCCGGGCCAAGGCACTGGCCGGACGCAAGTGGCTGCTCGCCGGTGGCCTGGATCCCGCCAACGTGGCCCGGGCAGCGGCGGAGGCCGGGGCCTGGGGCGTCGATGTGTCTTCCGGTGTCGAGTCGGCGCGCGGCATCAAGGACCTTGCCAAAATTGGGGACTTCGTGCGGGCGGCCAAGGAGTCCGAATGAGTCCGGACCGCCCGCCCACTATCGGAGGGAGCTAGGAGCGTTTGATGATGACGTCATCGATGTATTCGTCGCCCTTTTGCCGGTTGTGCTCGGCCCCGAGCTGAACTTTGCTCAGGCTGCTCCCCAGCATTTTGACGCTCGAGCTGCTGTATCGCTGCACGCCGTCGAACCATACCTGGATTGTTGAGGCGCTGCCGTTGGCGGTCACCCGCATGCTGACATGGTGCCAGGCGCCAAGGGAGATGCTCCCTGAGATCAGTTTCGTATAGACAAAGGTGCCGCTCGGTGAGGTGACGCGGAGCCACAGCTGCCCGTTGCTGTTGTAGCGGTAGATGTCCGCGACGCGGGTGGAGCCAGAGAAGAAGCGGAAGTACGGGACGTCATTGCCGGAAACGCCGGCCACAGTGATGTTGAACCAGCCGTCTGCGTACGAGGTCTTGGTCCCCGAGGTGAAAGCCGGGGCGGAAAGGTTTGCGAGCGAACCGGAATCCGTGGTCACGTGCAGCTTGGCTGAATGCGTCCCGGTATGCCCCCGCGAACTGGAAATCGTTGCCGTGCCGGTGCCCGACACTTTGGGGATGAGGCCGCAAAAGCCGCCCGCTTCAAAACTCGTGGCGAGCACAATGGTGCCGGGATAGGAGTTTTTCGGCGCGGGGCTGCACGTTGCGGCGGTAGCAGCCTGGGCGGAACCGAAGACAAGGGAACCGGCTACGAGCAATCCGAGCGTCCCAACCATGCTGAGGGTTCTTAGTTTTCTCATTGAAGATACTTTCCGTGATTGGTTCGACTTGTTGTGCCCTTAGTGCCGCGGCACCGGGAGGGCGGCTTCTGTCATGCAAGCTGCGCCAGATGCACCAACTGCACGACCGCCGCGACGCCGACTATGGCCAGCAGGGCTGCGGTGATGATCACCACGGCGCGCGGCAGTGCCTTGTCCGGCTTCAACACGCGCAGCACTTCGCAACTCACGAGTGCCGTCACTGTGGCCAGCCCTGTCAGGAAAATAATCATTTCGCACGCACCAGGGCCCGCTTTGGCCTTTTGAGCTCAAGGCCCAGGAAGGCGAGCGTTACCAACGACAGGACGCAGACGCCTGCCGGGGGCGACCAGAGCCGTGCATAGATCATCGCCGTCGCCACGAGGGTGGACATCGCGAGGCTGAAAGCAATTGCGATGGCGATGCTGAGGGGCAGCGCTCCAGTGGCCTGGGCTGAGCGCGGGGGGTCGAAGCGGAGGAGCAGCACCAGCGCGGTTCCAGGCCCGGCCAGCATCAAGAGGCCGATCACCGCCAGGCGCAGGCCCTCGGGACCGACAAACGAGAGCGGTACGGCGGCTAGGGCGACGGCTGCCGTCGCATAGCTCACGTAGCTGCGTTCAGTTGCCATTGCTAACTCCTTCGATGTGAAAAATCACGCCGCCGGCGTTTTCATAAACCTTCGTCCAGCCAGGACTGGTGGCGCATATGGCGGTAAAACGTTGAAGATCGCCGATGGGAGTCGAGCCGCGAAGTTCGCCTGCCTCCTTCTGGCTTTCGGTCACGATGAGGTACGCGCCCGCTTTGTGGGCGATCTGGTTGACCGCGTCACAGCTGAGCGGCGCGGCGTTAGGAATGGGCTCGGCAGCAACGAGCGCCCGGTAGTCATAGTCCGCGTAGTGCTGGTATCTCCACGGGGTGTTGCGAACTGCTTCAATGAGGACGGCGCCGGTGGGCGCAGTCGAATAGAGGCGGTTCACTACGGCGATTTCGTCGTCGTTGAAGCTCTCCATGCCGTCGTTTCCGTAGCGGGAAACGACCGTGGCCGTGGCCAGTACCGCGCCCATCAGCAGCAGCCCAAGGGCTCGGCGCAGGCTCAGCCCGGCAGTGTTTTCTGACATCAGCGGCAGGACCGCCAGGCACACGGCAAACGGGAGGCTGAACAGGTACAGGCGCAGGAGCAGTTCGCCGCCATATGGCTGGAGGGGAATCAGGACCAGCGGCGCAAGCGCTGCGGCCGCGGCCGCCAGCCACGGTGCCTTCCGGCGGTAGCCCACGATGGCACCGGCAACGGCGAGGATCCAGACCAGCGCCACCTCGGCCATGCGCGTGTAGACGACGAACACGTGGGCATCGCTGCCTGAGACCCTGGTGCTCAGCGCACCGAGGCTGTTCGCGCCGATGTCACCGAGCGAGCCGAGCAGCTGGCCGAAGTGCCCCTCCAGGAATGTTGAAGCCGCAAAGAGCAGCCAGCCCATGGGCAGCACCACGGCCAGGACTGGCAAGAAGCGCAGCCGGAGACGGCCGGTCAGCAGCAGTACGGCGAGGATGGGGATCACGGCGAAGGGGCTGAGCTGATGCGAAGCCGTCATGGCCAGCAGGAGCAGCGCGCAGACCACGACGAGCACCGCCGTGTCCGCCCGGAGCGGCTCCACGGCGCCGTACCGCGGGACTGAGCTGTCCAGCTTGCTGACATTCCGGGCCAGCCACCGGGAGAACTTGGTGCGCTCCGTGGGCCAGGCCCAGCCGCCGAAGACGCTGAGCAGGCAGGCAATTAGGGTGAGCAGGAGGACGAACGAATATGCCTGCGGCGACAGATAGTCCTGCCCAATCCAGCTGGCCAGGTAGAAGATCCAGACAGCCGCCCACGCCTGGCGCGGATTTGCCGTCAACCGCCGTGCCAGGGCCAGCAGCGGGGCGAGCAGGAGGATGTTGATTCCCACCGGCGCCCACGTTGCGATGCCGAAAAGGTCCTTGGCGCCCGTTGCGCCGGAGAGCATTCCCAGCAGGTTGAAGAATCCGGGCCAGTTGAAGTACGCGTCCAGGGTCGGATCCAGCTGGCCCGATTGGCTAATGGTGTCGGCAATGCCCATATGCCGGAAACTCGCCTCGAGCCGGGGCAAGCCATGGATGATCGGGTCAGCGCCATCGAGGAGAACCACCGTGACTATGAGCTGCCAGGTCAGAAGTGCCGGAACCAGGCGGCGGAGGCTCAACGAGGCGACAAATCCGGCCAGGCTGAGCGCGAGCGCAACGAAATAGGCGGGCGGGAGGGCGCCAATGAGCCCGGCACCGCCGATCCGAAGGGGATCGACCTGGGTCATGCTCCAGACGCCGAGGGCGAGGGCAGCCGCGGCCGCCGCGGCCAGGGCACCGATGTGCCACGACGGCGTCAGTCCGAGGTTGCGGTGGGTGGGCGGTTTGGCGCCGCCGACATGTGCATGCGCATGCGCCTGCGCCTCGTGCCGGTGGGCGGTGCGCACCGGGAGACTTGTTGCCGTTTCGTGTGTCATCATTTCTCGATTCAGGTCGGCTGGTGGCGCGCCGCTGAAGGAATCTCGCCTGCGGTGGTGGCGGGCTTCACTCGGGTCAGGGTGATCAGTCGCCAAGCGGCAGCCAGCGCAGCCGTCGCTTGGGCAATGGCCCAGAGGACGGAGACGCCGGTGAGGCCAAATTGCTGCGCCACGGCCGCGGCGGGTGCCACGACCAGGATGGCGGCAAGGATGGCGACTGCCGTGGATTCGAAAAGCCGCCCTTGGGCCCGGCACAACCCGTAGTAGACCTGGGTCACGCAACTCAGGAGGAGTGCCGGAACGAGTACAGGAAGAAGGACCCAAGCGGACGCGTACTGCGGCCCGAGGAAGCCCAGAAGCAGTGGCCCGGCCAGCATCAGTATCAGCCCGGCCAGGAGAGTCAACAGGAAGCTGGCCCGCAGCGCGGAGGCGAGGAGGCCCGGCCGTGCCCGCGTCCCCGCGAGGGCCGTTTGCAGGGTAAATCCGGCCGACTGCGGCACGAAGAACACCGCCGAGGCCATCATCCACACCACGTACCAGGCGGCAGTCGGGGCGGGGCCCAACGTAGCTGCAACGATGAGCGGAAGCAGGTAGCCGGGCGCGCGGTCGGCGAGCGTGAGGGCGTGGTTGGGGAGTCCCGGCTTCAGGAGTTTTAGGGCCGGGCGCGGCCGGAGGCCATGCCTCCAGTCCGGGGACACATGGGCCCGGCCAAGCTGGCGCAGGCCTACGAGGACGCTGGCCAGCGCGCCGGCGGCAACGGCGCCCACAATCACCGCCAGGTCACGGAGTCCGACGGCGAGCGCGGCGGCCAGGAAGACGAGCTGCACGAGGCTCTGCGCGAGGCTTCTGACCAGCGTACGGTCGGCCCGTTCCTGGGCTACGCCCACGTGGTCAAGCTGGTAGGCGGTGGCGGCGAGCAGGGCAGTGGCCAGGAATAGGACCGTGACCAGGGGGTCGACCCAGGCTTCGCCCACACCTGTGCCGAGCCAATAAGTGATGGCAACCAGCAGGCCAGCGCCCAGCAGGGAGAACGTGGCGACGGTAAGCAGACTGGTGGCGATGAGGCGCCGGCCGCCATCAGTTTCCGCGGGAAGAAGCGTAAGGGTGGCGGGCCCGACGCCGAGCATCCCCAGCTGCACGGTCAAGAGCGCGGCCGAGACCACCGCGGAGCCAAGACCTATTTGCTCCGGCGGGAGCGCGATGGCCGCGAGGGCCCAGAACAGGAAGCCCGCCACCATGGGGGCGATCCTCGCAGCAGCCAGCCATGCGGCGTTCCCTCCAACCGAGATGGGTTTGTGGGCCGGCCGCAGGAGCTCGCCGGCCATGGCGCGGTAGTTGTAGAGCAGGAAGCCCATCCAATACGGCAGGAAGCGGGGTGCGCGGACCAGGGACAGGCCCACGCCCCGCACAGTGGCCAGCAGGGGTAGGATCACCAGCCAGATGTGGCCCGTGTGCTTGCGGACGGTCCGGGCCATCCCGGCCCCGTCCTGGAGCCACTGGTCGCGGGCGTAATCGAACGTGTCGTCGAACCGGTGCCTGACCACTACGGAGTCGGAGACGCCGAGCCGGTACCCTGCCTGCTCCAGCCTGATCCTGAGCTCCACATCTTCCCCGGAGCGGAACTCGTCGTCGAACCCGACATCGAGCAGCACGTCGCGGCGCATCAGCGTGGCGCTGACGCCGAACCACTTGCGCACCCGGCTGTGGTTGTGGTGCCAGGCCAGCGCGGCCCCCCAGTACCCGGGCCCGTCGGCTTCGCTGGCGAGCCCGAATTGCAGGCCGTCGTAACCGCCGGCCTCGAATTCGGTCAGCAGCCGGGGCAGGCTCTTCGACGGAAGGACGACGTCGGCGTCGATCAGGGCGACTACCTCCCCGGTGGCGCTTCGGGCGCCGAGCATCCTTGCGGCGGGCAGGCCGCGTCCCTCATCGGAGATGACAGTTGCCCCGCAGTCGCGGGCGATTGCGGCCGTGTCATCCGTCGAGCAGCCATCGACCACGATCATCTCGTGTGGCTGTTGGCTGCGGATCGACTCCAGGCACTCGCCCAGCCAGGCTGCGGCATTGCGTGCCGGAACGACAACCGACACCTTCAGATCGCTCACGTGGCCTCGCCTCACTCATCCAGTTTTGAACGAACCAGATTCGCGATGAAGTCAGAGGCCTGGTCCGCTGACCAGGCGGCGGGCAGCCGGAGCAGCCAGCAGGGAACGTCCTCCAGCGCCCGGCGCACCACGGCCGCCTTCTGCCCAAAATGCTCCTCCAGGGGGACCAGGCTGGTGGCGCCGAGGGCCTCGACGAGCCGCCGCGAGACCATGGGTAGTTCCGAATGGAAGTTGCCGACGATCCGGGACGTCATCCACTCCGCACTTCGTGCCTCCAACCGCGCGTCCGCGCCGTCGAAACGTTCAAGGAAGATGGCCAGCTGTGCCGGCGCCGCGGACGAAATCCGCTGCGCCCCGAAGACATGCTCCGGCTGCACCATGCGGTGCTCGGGGGACCAGCGCCGGGTGAAGGCGGCTGTTTTCGGATAGCGGACAATCACCGGATGGACCGCCGTGGCCAGGTGGGCGACGGGCGTCGTCAGCCATCCAGGGGCTAAGGGCTTGCGCGTCCCGCGGAACATGTCCGGGTAGATGGCGCGGTGGTGGGGCTTGATGAACATCGGTTTGGCGTAGCCCATGAGCATTCCGCCTGCGCCCATGAAGGCCCAGTCGTCCGCCATGAACCGCACGTCGCGCATGGCCACCAGCTTCGCCACCGTGCTGGTTTTTCCGACCCCGCCCCAGGCCGGGAGGAGAACCCCGGAGCCGCGGAAGTCCACAACCGCTGCATGGATCATCGCCGTCTCCTCCTGGACGCACAGCCGGTCCAGCAACGGAATCACAGAGGTCAGGAGCTCGCCGGCGCCTTCGATCCGGTACCCGTCCTTCGTCTCGATAATCTGGACGCGGTCAGCCGGAATATAGAGGGACTCCCCGGTGAACCGGTAGGCATCCTCCGCATGCGACTGGCTGGAAATGGGCGATATCGTGGCGCCGATGGTGATCCGCCGTGGCGCGCCGGAGTTCCCCAGGAACGGGGCGAGCATGTCCCTCAGTTGCGGTTCCCCCGGCGTCCCGGCCTCGACATCGATGCCCACGATCCCGTGGACATCGAAGGAGGCTCCGGCAGAGGCGCCAATCGGCTGTTTCACGTCGCGTTCAGGTTGGCTCATGATCCAAGCTTTCTGGGGTCGGGTTCCTGCGGTCAGGTGGTTCCGCGTGCAGGGGCTGCACGGGGCGGTGTACGGGGACGGGCACGTAAATTGCGCGGTTCACTGGACTTCCCTCCAAGGCTCTTCCGTCGACACCGCGGCAGCTTTCAGCGGCGAGGGCGCGGCGGGCAGGCGGCGGCCGCGTACATAGCCGGTCGCGGTGGCCGCGAGAACGGCGAGGATGGTTGCCGCCCGGGCGAGACCGGCGCGGTCCCCGCCGCTGAGCCAGCCGCGGATTCCGGCAAACACTGCACGTGGCAGGACCTGCCGGACATAGCGCCGTTCGGGGCCGAGCGCCCGTTTGTGGCCGACCACCCTGCTGACCTGCGCCTTGGAAATCCCTTCGCCCCAGGAGCGTGCAAGGATGTAGCGCAGGGTGCCGCGTTCGACCGGAACGTGATGGTGCACCAGGGCCGCGGGCTCATAAACCACCCGGGATCCGGGAGCTCCGATCACCGCGCGGATGCACAGTTCGGTCTCTTCGCAGCCCAGCGGGAGGGCGTCCTGGCGTCCAAGGGCTGTGTTGAAACCGCCGACCCGGTCCAGGACCTCGGCGCGGAAGGACATGTTCGCGCCAATGACATTGCGGACCTCGGCGGCGACTTTGGGCATCCCCCGGTACGTGCAGCCGACAATCCAGTCGAGCTCCTTGGCGAAGTGGCCCGGGCGCCCGGCTTCCCAGAGCGGCTCTACCCGGCCGCCAACAGCCAGAACATCGGGATCGTCGTACAGGGCCGCGAGCCGCTCGAGCCAATCCGGCTCGGCTTCGGCGTCGTCATCGAGGAAGGCCACGATCTCCGCCTTGGCGATGCCCGCTCCGGTGTTGCGGGCGCCGGAGAGGCCCTTGGGCCCGGTGTTCTCGACAATTACGGCGTCCGGGACGGTGAAGATGAGGCGCTTGTACAAGTCGACGTTGTAGTCGACGACGACGATCGTCTGCTTGGGTGGGACGGTCTGGGTGCGGACCGAGTCCAAGGCGCCCATCAGCCTGTCCCACCGGTCCTCCGAGTAGGAGCAGATGACCACGGATACTGCCGGGAAGCTGGAGTCTTCGGACATCCTATTCGCCTGCCCGTACGCCCAGAACGCTGCTGGGATCGGTGGGAACGTGCGGGAACATTTCGCTGGGGTACTTGTACTTGACTCGACGCAGGGCTTCGGGACGGGCTCCGGCGGTCGGGGCCTCCCAACTCACGCGCTCGCGGGCAAGGGTGCGCAGGACCCGCCAGCCGTCCCGGAACGTGTGAAGATTCGACTGGCCCGAGATGCGGGACAGTTCATGGCTGGGAACCTCGGCGATGCGGAGTCCGGCCCTTGAGGCCCGCACAATCAGTTCAGTTTCGATCTCGAACCCGTCCGACTCCAGCTCCAGAATGTCAACGCATTCGCGTCGCAGGGCGATGTAGCCGTAGCAAAGGTCTGAGTAGTCGCTGTGGAGAACGGCGTTGGCGAGCCCGGTGAGCATCTTGTTTCCCCCGCTGCGCAGCCACGTGAGATCGTCCGAGCCGCCGCCAGTCACATAGCGGGAGCCTTTGACGAAGTCGTATTCATGCTGGAGCGGAGTCACCAGCCAACCGATCTCCTGGGGGTCCATGCTGCCGTCACCGTCCAGCATGACGATGATGTCGCCGGAGGCCGCGGCAAATCCGGCCCGCACGGCGTTTCCTTTCCCGGGGCGGGGTTCTGCCACCACCACGACGTCCAGGCGCAAGGCCCGGGCCACATCGACTGTGCCGTCCAAGGAACGGCCATCAACAATTACCACCTCATCTACGTAGGAGGGCATGCGCCGCAGCACCCACGGCAGGTTCATTGCCTCGTTCAAGGTGGGGATCACCACACTGACTGAGGGATTTGCCGGCGGGGGCGTCGTTTGGGGGCGCACGTTTGGCTTGAGATTCGGGATGGACACTGGCCTCACCACTCAATAACGTATTCTGCTCGTCTCAACTGCAGCGCTTTTCCGACTCCTCCAACCGGAAAATAGACCCATCGCTGACGCTGAACAGTTGTGGACAACTTAGTGATATACCCCAGGGTTAAAGTCTGCTCACGGCACCTTGCATTAACCTTGGATTAACTTGATGATTCAAGTAAAAATGTAGGAATTCTGTTGATGGAGGGTTACCTCCATGCGACACTGGGCGGATGCGGACGCGCGTTATAAGGGGGCGCGTACCGGCAAGCCGCCGGCGTCTCCTCACCTTCCGGTTCATGGCGGTTCCCGCCATGGTCCTGGGCCCAGTCCTGGCCCTGGCGGCCTGCGTCGCGGATGGTGCTCCACGGAGCGAGCGGCCGCTCTTCACGTCCATTTCGGCGTCGCCGGCCGGACCGTCAGGCGCCACGGACACTGGCTCCACGGGCACAGGCGTCACGCCGGGGGCGCCGACGGGAGCTCCGGAAAGTGGTGCCGTGACTGGGCCCGCCCCGTCGCCGGGAAGTCCGCCCGCGCCCCAATCCGCACCCGGCCCGGCACAGCTTCCGGTCCCGACCACGGATGTGACAATGACAGGTGACCTGCCCGGCTGGAAGCAGGTCTTTGTCGAGGATTTCTCCGCCGGCGACGTCCCGCTGGGCCGCTTCCCCGGCCCGCTCTACAACGCACGGTGGAGCGCCGGGTACAAGGACGGGACGCCGGATACTGCCGGACAACGCAGCGGTGGAACTTCCGGCTACTACCCGTCCAAGGTGCTTAGTGTCCGCAATGGCTCGCTGGACTGGTACCTGCACTCGGAGAACGGGATCTCGATGGGGGCGGCGCCGACGCCCAAAATCCCCAACGCCAGCTCCAACCCGCCGCGCGCCAACAGTCTCCTCCATGGCCGGTACTCGGTCCGCTACCGGGCTGATGCGCTGCCCGGATTCAAGACGGCATGGCTGCTGTGGCCGGACAGCGGCGTCTGGCCCCGGGACGGCGAAGTGGACTTCCCCGAAGGGGACCTGGCCGCAATCATTTACGGCGCTGTCCACTATGACCGGAACGGCGCGGACGCCTTCGAGAAATTCGATTCGGACCAGTCCGTGACATCGTGGCATATAGCCACGATGGAATGGAGTCCCGGGCGGGTCGAGTTCTTCCTCGACGGGCGTTCTCTGGGCGTCAGCACCAAGGCGCCGACATCGCCCATGCACCTGATCCTGCAGACCGAGTCCTGCCTGACCGGCTGCCCGGCCCCGGCAACCCAAGGCCATGTCTCGCTCGACTGGATCAGCGTCTGGGTGCCGGCTTGAGACTCAGTCCCCGGCGGATTACACGGCAGATTACCGGTGGCCGAATGCTTGTGGCGGATCACTTGCGCCGGAGCGTGAAGGAATCCGAGAAGGTGTAGCCGTCCGCAGGAACGAACCGGGCGGCAAGTTGATCCACGGTGGCCTTGACGTCCAGGGTCCCAAAGGCCGGTTCCCGGTTCTTGCCGGATGTGCTGGCGAAATAGCGCATTTCCGGGTCATCGGATCTGACGTTGTAGAGTCCCACGCCGCCAACGCCAACGGTGGCGAACACGGTCCCCGAGCCCTGGACCATAGTGCCATCGGTATCGGCCAGGCATCCGGAGGTGAAGCTGGCGGGAACGAGTTCCGCGCAGCTTCCGCCCGTGGCCAGCTGATGCGTCCGCTGATAGACGTGGTCGTGGCCGGACAGGACCAAATCCACGTCCTTTTCGATCAGCATGTTGGTGAAGTCCTGCCCCGCCTGGCAGTCATAGTTGCCGACGCTCAGGCACGGGGTATGCATGCCCACCACGGTCCAGGGGATGTTCTGCGATTTGGCCTCGTCGATGGCGTTCGCGGTCCAGCGCCAGCGCTCGCTGCCCCTTGAGTAGTCCAGCGGCTCCCCGCCCCGGAACTCGATGCCGGGGGAGACAAGAATGAAGCGGACAACGGGATTCTGCTCGGGGACATCGACGCGCCACTGGGTGCCGTATTCGCCCTGCAGGCCGGGCAGCTTGTTGGGCAGGCACTGGACAAATTTCTCGATGTCGCCGTCATGGCCGTCACTCTCGTGGTTGCCGGTCACCAGCTGGTAGGGGAATTCGTTGCCGAGGCGGTCAGTGACCATGTCGCAGAACTGCTGTTCGAGCCCGGCTTTGTAGGTGAAGTCACCGAGGGCGAGGTTCAGGTGGGGATCGAGGCCGGCAACGACGTCGAGCACCTTTTTAGCGCCCGCGCCCACGCCGATGTCCCCCTGGGCGGTGAAGTGCACGGGCTCGCCAGCTGGTGGCGCGGCAGGCGACGACGGCGGCGGTGCGGACGACGGCGGTGCGGACGACGGCGGTGCGGACGACGGCGTGCCCGGGCTCGGGCGCGGTGCGGGTTCGGGCGGGCCGGGCAGGCAGGCCGAAAGCAGCAGGCCCAGGCTCAGCAAGCAAGCGCCGATGCCCGCCTTGCCACGTTTCCCCAGGGACCCGGCCACGATTCCTCACATCACTTGGTTGATCAGGACTGTGCGAATAGTTCTGCGAAATTCGGTGATTGCCCGGCATTTATAGGCCAGAGTAACCCGGCCGCGGAGCGAAGGCCAGAGAACGCGTCGGTCCCGGAAAGCGGAATCCGCCGTCGGAAATCCGGAAGTCCCAAGGCAGCGTGCCCGCTGGCGTGTCGCGAGTCGCGTGTCCCGCATCTAAGGCCGGTCGGACCCTAGCCCGGGGCGGGCTTCCTCGTTAGCATGCAAAGTGGGGAAACCCCTCCCATCACCCCCGGCGGGACAGACCCCGCCACCGCTCGAAGGAGACCGTTGTGACTCTGCCCGAAGGTTTGACCCCCGGTGTGTGGACGCTGGACATGTCCCACAGCGAAATCGGCTTCAGCGTCCGCCATGCGGGCATCAGCAAGGTCCGCGGCCGGTTCAACGAGGCCTCCGCCGAGGCGCGGGTGCGCGAGTCGCTGGCGGACGCCAGCCTGCACGCCACAGTCAAGACCGCCAGTTTCGATTCGGGGGACGCCAACCGTGATGGCCACGTCCGCGGCCCCGACTTCTTCGATGTCGAGACGTACCCCGACATGACGTTTCGGGCCACAGGGATCCGGGGCGACGGGGATGACTACGTGCTGACCGGCGAGCTCACCATCCGCGGTGTTACCAAGCTCGTGGAACTCGAAGTCGAGTACACCGGCGTGGCGGTGGACCCCTTCGGCGCCACCCGGGCCGGATTCAGTGCTGAGGCGGACATCAGCCGGAAGGAATTCGGCCTGACCTGGAATGCCGCCCTCGAAGCGGGCGGGCTGCTGGTCAGCGACAAGGTCAAGATCAACGTTGAGGCCGCCATGGTCAAGCAGGCCGAGACGTAAGCGCCAAAGAGGCCGGGCGCAACCAGGAGCCGGGAGATGGAAGCCGGTTGCCAGGTGCCGGACACGGGCCGGGCGCGAAAGTCAGGGATTTTTCCGGGTGAACCACTAATCCGAATGTCACTCCTACGGGCGAGAATGAATCCATGAAGACACTCCTGAACATCATCTGGCTGTTCTTTGGCGGCTTGTGGCTGGCCCTTGGATATTTCCTGGCGGGCGTCGTCTGCTGCGTGCTGGTGGTCACCATTCCGTGGGGGGTCGCCTCGTTCCGCATCGCGTCCTATGCCCTGTGGCCCTTCGGCCGCATGGTGGTGGACAAGCCGGGCGGAAACGGCGTGTTTGCCCTGCTGGGAAACGTCATCTGGCTGTTGGTGGCAGGCATCTGGATCGCGATCGCGCACGTCGTCACGGCCTTCGCCATGGCCATCACGATTGTCGGCATCCCGCTGGCGATCGCGAACCTCAAGCTCATCCCTGTCTCGCTGATGCCGCTCGGCAAACAGATCGTTCCGAGCAATTCGCGCTATGTGGTCGCCTACAGCCCCAGCCGACGCTAGGGCGGCAGCGCAGCCAGGGGGCCGAGGGGCACTTCCCCTGTCAGTCCAAGCAATCCGAGGGAGAAGACCATGAGCGAACCGGCGTCCGGGGACACGGACCTCATGCTTGTCATTGTCCGCGAGTTCAGGGCCCCGATCCGGGGCGTGTGGTCCGCGTTGACGGACCCGGACCAGGCTCCGCAGTGGTGGGGTCCGCGCGGCTTCCATGTCCCGCGTGAGAGCGTCGACGCGGACCTCGAAGTCGGCGGCCTGTACCGCGCCTGCATGATCCAGGACAGTACCGGGCAGCAATTCTGGTGGAGCGGGGTGCATACGGATGTTGAGCCGCCGCACCTGTTCGTGTTCACCCATGCCTGGGACAGGCCGGACGGCACCCGCGGCTTCGAGACCGAGGTGACCATCCGGTTGGAGGAGATCGACGGCGGCACGCAGATGACATTCACCCAGGGTCCGTTTGACTCCGCGGCCAGCCGCGACCGCCACGGCGAAGGGTGGCGCGAGTCGTTCGACCGGCTGGCGAATCACCTCAGCGTTGCCGCCTGAGCCTCACCGGCTGCGGTTGGGCTGCCGGGTGCCTGCCGGTGGCCCGCCGGTGACACCGTCAAGCGAGCTCGCCCTGCAGGTTACGGCGGGCTGGCTCCAGCCACAGACCGCGGGCGCGGTCAGTGTGGAAGAGCGGATCAAGCTGCAGCAACCGGCGGACGACGGCGGCGCGGCCGGCGGCGAAGTCGGCGTCGCCGATATGCGCGAAGTCTTCCCGAACGGCGGCGAGGTACCGGGCGTAGGCCTCCGGTTCCCCGCCGAGGACGGAGAGATCGGCGTCGCTGAGCAAGGCGCCGCCGTCGTCCCCGGGCTCCGGACGGTGGTCTGCCGTCATCAGCACCAGGCGCACCACTTCGTCCACCTCGGCGGCCGGGAGACCGGCATGCCGGAGCCGGTCTTCGGCCAGCCGCGCCGATTCTTCCTCGTCCTGTCCCGCCACGCCGCGGTAGACGGCGTCGTGGAACCAGGCGGCCAGCACCACGGTCCGGGGCGGATCGGCCGGATCGCACAGCAGGTCCAAGGCCTCCAGCACCGCCAGCAGATGGGTGCGGCCGTGGTACTTCCGGTGCTCCTCGCCCCAGCGGTCCAACAGGTCCAGGAATAGGGCGTCGTGGCCCGGCAGCGCCTGATTCCAGCGGTTCAGGAGCGGGACCCGGAGGGCCTTGCCGCGCCGGCGGGCCGGGATCCGCAGCCCGCTGTCGATCAGTTTGCGGACCAGGACCCGGCCCTCCACTGGAATGGCACCGGCTGAGACCAGGTCCTTGTACCGGTCCTCGGCGACGTCGTAGTGGTCGCCGTCGAACGCGCGCCCGGAGATGCCGGCGGCCGCGGCGAACGTGTGCAGCTCCTCGAGCGAGGTGTCCGAAACGAGGTGGGAAAAGTGGGTTCCGTGGGCAGGCCAGAGGGGCGGATCGACGTAGACGGCCATGGTGGCATTCTAGCCCCGTCCGCGGGCACGAACTCGGCGCCGGCGCGGGCGGGGACGTGCCCCGGCCGGCGTCGGACGGGCGCGGGCCGGGGTCACACCGCGACGGCGGGGCGAATGTTCTGGTTGCCGCGGAAAACGTTCCCGGGGTCAAACTCGCGTTTTACTTCTGCCAGCCGGTTGTAGTTTTCGTCGCCGTAGGCCGCGCGGATCCGGGCTTGTCCTTCGTCGCCGATGAAGTTCAGCCAGACGCCTCCGGTGGCGTAGGGGGATATGTCCCGCCGGAAGCGTTTGACCCATGCCTTCGCTTCCTGCCCGCCCTGCGGGGTGTCGCCCAGGCCGAACGGGTGGCTCACCCAGCTGGCACTCCGGTTCAGGAGCGGCGTCGCCGATGCTGCAGGCCCGCTCACCGCCCCGCCCCAATGGGCTATCAGTTGCTGGGAACTTGGCCCGGGGAGGTTCCGCGCCGATTCGATGATGACATCCAAGGCGTCGTCGGAGAGTTCGTCGTGATAGTCAGCGCTCCAGTAGTTGTACTTGCCCGGCGGGTCGTCGAGGGAGCACTGGAAATCTGCGTAGCCAGTATCCTCCACCAGGTCCACAACAGGGCCAAGCTCCCGGTAGGCCTTGGCATGTTCTTTGCCTTCCTCGGCGTCCCCGGCGAAGACATACACGACATACACCGCCATCTTGCCCACCATGTTCGGGGGCACGAAGGGTTCCGCCGGCGCAATCCCGTAGATGAGGGTGGCGGACTCTTCGTTGGGGGCCGCGACGGCCAAGTCCCGGTAGCCCCGGCTGAGTTCCGGCGCCGCGTCCCCCGGCCACATCAGCACTCCGGCATGTACTTTTGGCCCGAGCTGGTGCAGGCCGAAGGTGAACGACGTGGCGACGCCGAAGTTCCCACCGCCTCCGTGCAGGGCCCAGAACAACTCGGGATTCTCCCGGGCGCTGGCCGTCACGTGCTCACCGGCGGCCGTGACCAGATCCACGGAGACGAGGTCGTCGCACGCGAAGCCGAAGGCACGCTCGAGCCAGCCTGACCCGCCCCCAAGCGTGAAACCGGCGAGACCTGTCGTGGAGACCCGCCCGCCGGTGAGTGCCAGGCCATATTCCTGAGTGGCGCGGTCAAACTCGCCGCAGGTGAGCCCTGCACCCACCGTGGCAGTGCGGGCCTCCGGGTCCACCCGGGCGGATTTCATCGGACGAACATCGATCACAAGGCCGCCGTCGTTCATCGACACGCCGGCCACGGAATGGCCGCCGGCGCGGACGGCGACATCGAGGCCGTGCGTCCGCGCATACGCCAACGCGTCGGCCACCCCTTCCGCGTCGGCACATGGGGCAATGACGGCCGGATGACGGTCGATCATGGCGTTGAAGAGTCGTCGTGTTTCGTCGTATTCCGGGTGACCCGGCCTGACCCACCTCATGGCAGTGCTCCCTCGGTGACCGCGGCTCCGCCCCACTTTCCGAGCTTACGACCGTGCGCCAGCTGTGGCTACCGCCAGTTGTTTGGCCAGCCGCACCTCGTTGATGACCATGGCATCTCGGACGCTCGGATGCGCGCCGACCGGGCGTCCTGCAGGGGTGTTCTGGCGGTTAGCCGCGGGCGGGTCAGCCTGCTGGCGGGTTCGAAACGGCGGCGCGGACCGGGTCAGTCGCGGGCGGGTCAGTCGCGGGCGGCGCGGACCGGGTGCTGGCTGACAATCGAGACGCGGTTGAACGCGTTCATCGTGATCGCCAGCCAACTGACGGCGGAAAACTCTTCGGCCGTCAGGTGCCGTCGGGCCTGTGCGCCTTCGTGGTCGCGGGTTTGGGCGTCAGAGATGGTGGTGATGGCCTCGGCCAGCGTCAGGGCTGCGCGTTCCTTTTCGGAGAAAAGAGTGGTGTCGCGCCATGCGGAGAGCACGGCCAGGCGCTGGGCCGACTCACCGTTCTTGATGGCATCGCCCACGTGCATGTCAAGGCAGTAGGCGCAGCCGTTGATCTGCGAAATGCGGACATTGAGCAACTCGATCAGCGTCCCGTCCAGCCCGGCTTCCCCGGCGGCTTCCTTGACTTTCAAGCCCAGCCCGTTGAGTGCGCGCCAGGCAGCAGGGTGCGCTTTGTCGAGGAATACACTCCGCTGATCGGGATTCTGCGGTGCCGCCGTCTCATTCATGGATTCCACAATACCGATGAGCTTGGGTACGGCCGGGAGCGGCGTGTGACAATCCTGTCAAACATGTGACAAGCTTTGGGGGTGGGGGTGTTTGGTTCGGTGGCCGGCTCCTTGGGGGACCCAGCCACCGGACCGCCCGTTCCGACCTGGCCTTGTCACGGCGGCCAGGCTGCGCCCCGCTGAGCCGCGCCAGGCCGAGCCGAGCCTCGCTGAACTCCGCCGGGCTGAGCCTCGCCCCTCTGAACTCCGCCAGATCTAACTGGGGACATGTCCAGCTGTGCGTGCCAGCAGAGGGCATGTCCCGTGGCCACATCCAGCAGCGTGGGACATGTCCAGTCGTCGGGCCTAAGAGTGGGCATATGGGGAGTATGCCCACCGGTGCGTGCCAACGGAGGGCATGTCCGGCGGTCGCTTCTGGCGGCGGGGGGCATGTCCTGCTGTGTGTGCCAGCAGAGGGCATGTCCAGTGGTCGCGCCCAGGTCGAGGGGACACGCCCATCGTTCGCGACCAGGTCGAGGGGACATGCCCATCGTTCGAGACCAGGTCGAGGGGACATGCCCAGCCCTGGACCCGGGCTGTGGACATATTGGGACTATGTCCAGTCCTTGGGCCGACAGGAGGGCATGTCCCTTCCGGGCCGGGGCCTTCCGGGCCGGAGCGGGCCGAGGAGGGATGCCCGCGGACCGCCCCGGCCCGCGGGCATTCGGCCCCTAGACAGGCGTTTCGCTCTCGGCAAACATGGAGCCAGCGTCCCTCATGGCAAAGTTGAGCGATGTAGACTCAACTTTGACACAGGACCATTCCGGAAGGAGCCCTCTTTGGACGCCAAATTCACCACCAAGAGCCAGGAGGCTCTCGCTGCCGCCGCCATGAACGCCTCGACCGCGGGTAATCCGCAGCTCGAGCCCGCCCACCTGCTCAAAGCGCTCATGGACCAGCGGGAGGGCGTCGCCGTCGCACTGCTCCGGGCCACCGGCGCAGATCCGGACGCCGTCAGCGTCCAGGCGAGCACCGCCATCAAGGCGCTTCCGTCGTCGTCCGGGAGCAGCGTGCAGCAGGCGCAGTTGTCCCGGGCCGGGCTGCAGACGATCAAGAATGCCCAGAACGAGGCCGAGCGCCTCGGGGACACTTTCGTCTCCACCGAACATTTGCTGCTGGGCCTTGCTGCCGGGAGCGACGGCGTCGGGAAGCTCCTGCGCGAGGCCGGCGCCTCCCATGAGGCGCTGCTGGCCGCCCTGCCGGGCGTCCGTGGCGACCGCAAAGTGGACAACGCGGACCCGGAGAACGCGTTCCAGGCGCTGGAGAAGTACGGCACGGACCTCACGGCGGTGGCCCGCTCGGGCAAGCTGGACCCGGTGATTGGCCGCGATGCCGAGATCCGGCGCATCATCCAGGTCCTGAGCCGCCGCACCAAGAACAACCCCGTTATTATCGGCGAGCCCGGCGTCGGCAAGACCGCCGTCGTCGAGGGCCTCGCCCAGCGGATCGTGGAAGGCGACGTGCCCGAAAGCCTGCGCGGCAAGACCCTGATCGCGCTGGACCTCGCCTCGATGGTGGCCGGGGCGAAGTACCGCGGCGAATTCGAGGAGCGGCTCAAGGCTGTCCTGGAGGAAATCAAGGGCTCCGAGGGGCAGATCGTCACGTTCATCGACGAACTCCACACGGTGGTGGGCGCCGGAGCCACGGGGGACAGCTCCATGGACGCCGGCAACATGCTCAAACCCATGCTGGCCCGCGGCGAGCTGCGGCTGATCGGGGCGACCACGCTGGACGAGTACCGCGAGAACATCGAAAAGGACCCCGCCCTGGAGCGCCGGTTCCAGCAGGTCTACGTGGGCGAGCCCAGCGTTGAGGACACCATCGGCATTCTGCGTGGCCTCAAGGAACGCTACGAGGCCCACCACAAGGTGTCCATCTCCGACTCCGCCCTCGTGGCGGCCGCGACCCTCTCCAACCGGTACATCTCCGGCCGGCAGCTGCCGGATAAGGCCATCGACCTCGTGGACGAGGCCGCGTCCCGGCTGCGCATGGAAATCGATTCCGCCCCGGAGGAGATCGACCAGCTGCGCCGACAGGTGGACCGCCTGACCATGGAGGAACTGGCCCTTGCCGGCGAGACCGACCCCGCCTCGGTGGAACGCCTTGCGGCCCTGCGCGCGGACATGGCGGACAAGAAGGAGGAGCTCGCGGGCCTGAACGCCCGCTGGGAGGCCGAGAAAGCGGGCCTGAACCGGGTGGGCGACCTGCGGGCCAAGCTCGACGAGTTCCGCTCCGCCGCCGACAAAGCCCAGCGCGAGGGGGACCTGGAGACGGCGTCCAGAATCCTCTACGGCGAGATCCCGTCCCTGGAGCGGGAACTGAACGCCGCCGCCGAGGCCGAGGCGGCCGTGCCCGATAAATCGAGGCAGATGGTGGCCGATGAGGTCACCGCCGATGACATCGCGGAGGTTATTTCGGCCTGGACCGGCATCCCCGCGGGGCGCATGCTGCAGGGCGAGAGCCAGAAGCTGCTGAACATGGAGCACGTCCTGGGTGAGCGGCTGATCGGCCAGCAGAAGGCCGTCGCCGCGGTCTCCGACGCCGTACGCCGCGCCCGCGCCGGGATCAGCGACCCCAACCGGCCCACCGGCTCGTTCCTGTTCCTCGGCCCCACCGGCGTCGGCAAGACCGAGCTCGCCAAGTCCCTCGCGGACTTCCTCTTCGACGACGAGCGCGCAATGGTGCGGATCGACATGTCCGAATATTCGGAGAAGCACTCCGTGGCCCGGCTCGTCGGGGCGCCCCCCGGGTACGTCGGCTACGAGGAGGGCGGCCAGCTCACCGAGGCCGTGCGGCGGCGCCCGTACTCGGTCCTGCTGCTGGATGAGGTGGAAAAGGCGCACCCGGAGGTCTTCGACATCCTCCTTCAGGTGCTCGACGATGGACGGCTCACCGACGGTCAGGGCCGCACCGTCGACTTCCGCAACGTGATCCTGGTGCTCACCTCGAACCTGGGCAGCCAGTTCCTGGTGGACCCCGGCCTCGACGCCGCGGCCAAGAAGAACGCCGTCATGGCCATGGTGAACGCCTCCTTCAAACCGGAATTCCTGAACCGGCTCGATGAGGTGGTGCTGTTCGATCCCCTGACCGTGGAGGAACTGTCCCAGATCGTGGAACTGCAGGTCAAGGAGCTCGGCGAGCGGCTCAAGGGCCGCCGGCTGAACCTCGAAGTGACCGAGGGCGCCCGCGCCTGGCTGGCCGTGTCCGGCTTCGATCCCGCGTACGGCGCCCGGCCGCTGCGCCGCTTGGTGCAGCGCGAGATCGGCGACCGGCTGGCAAAGGCCATCCTGGCCGGCGAAATCACCGACGGCGACACCGTCCTGGTGGACACCGCGCCGGACCTGATGGAACTCACCATGGGCGGGCTGGAGGGCAGTGGTCTGCCCGACGGCGGCGCGGCCACCGGCACCGGGCTCTCGGTCCGGCGCAAGGAATAGGCGCCGGCGGCTAGAGCGCGCTAAGTGCCGCCGGCAGCCGGGCCCGTCCCGGCTGCCGGCGGGCTAACTGGTCTAAAGCCGTGCGCCATGCCGGCGGGCTACGGCCATGCGCTAATCCAGTGCAGTAAAGCCGGGCAAGGTTAGGGCAGCAGGGACTCCATGATGACGTTTCCGGTGTCCGTCACGGCGTAGCAGTCGACCCGGCGGTCGCCCTTGTCCCAGCTGCGCGAGCTCGGGTAGGCCAGCTTGTAGCTCAGGTCGTAATCTCCCGCCTTGTCCGTCAGCGGTGCTTCCTTGCAGGCATTGCGCGCTTTCTGCTTGAGCTGTTCCCGGCCGGGGTAGGACTCATCTGCCCCGTACTTCTCCACGGCGACCAGCTGCGCCGAGTGACCTGTGGCGCAGTCCACGACGGTGGACTGTTGCGCATCCGGATCGAAGTCCTTGAAGCAATCCCGCAACTGGAAATCCATGGGGCTGACGCCTTCCAGCGGCAAGGCACCGCGGCTGGCCGGGGCCGGGGCCGGGGCCGGGGCCGACGCCGACGAAGCTGCCGGGGCCGGGCTGCCGCTTTCCGGGGAGGGCTGGCCGTTGCCTGCAAATGCGGCCACCGCCCACCAGACCAAAAGCCCAAGCGCGACGAGTACGGCCGCGGCCACGCCGAGCCGCATGGGCCCTTGCAGGCGGATCCGGCGCGCCAGGGGACGCGCTCGCCGGGAGAGCACGCTCACGATGCCGGCGTAGGTGAGGCCCGTGGGCTTCGCCGCAGCAGGTGCCGCCGAGCGATTCGTGGCCCGTGCGGGGTCGGCGGTAATGACGGGCAGGGTGGACGTCGGCGGCCTCGAAGGCGGCGGCGGGATGGACCCGGCGTCGTATCTTGGATTCTCTTCAGTCACTGAGAAATTCACCACTTCCGTGCGTCTTTGCCGGAGCTGGAAGTCCGGCGTCGCGGCCCTTTTCTGGGCGCACATCACGAAACTCTATCGAAGATGCGCGGCACGGCGCATGTGCCGGTGGGCGCGGCCGCCGTTCCGGGACGCGCCACACTGTCCACAAGGCGCACGCCGGCGAGCAGTTGACGCCGAAAGCATGTAATCTAGGTGTACGACAAATTGACCAAACATTCCGGGGCCTCACCGATCGCCAAAGGTGACCACCTCCGGTCCAAGTACAAAAGGGGGTCACGCCATGGGGCGCGGCCGTCAAAAGGCAAAAGCTACCAAGCAGGCTCGGGACATCAAGTACTACTCCCCGAACACTGACTATTCGGCCCTTCAGCGCGAGCTCACGGGCCCGGGAAGTCGTGCCACGAGCCACTTCGCGGATGACCCGGTCGAACCGGATTATTCAGCGTATGTGGATAAGTACGCGGACGATGTGGAAGACGACGACGACGAGGTAGATTCCCGTCGCATAGGTTAGTCGACGCTTCCTTCCGGCAGTTCTCCCCGGGGGGATCCTTCCGGCACTGCGGTGCCAGCCAAAGATTTTCAGGCCGCCGGCCACACCTGTTTCAGGTGTGGCCGGCGGCTTCTCTTGTGCCCGTAGCGTCTGCCCGCGTCGTTTCGCCATGGTTTCGCCGGCGCAGTTGTCACAGACGGGGCCTCGGGCTAGGTTGTTGGTGCCGGATTTTCCCGGACGCGACCCCGATGCCCGGAAGGACTGCCATGACCATGCGCACAGAATTCGCTGAGGGCGAGCTCTGCTGGACGGACCTCCAGACCAGCGATGTGGAGGCGGCGAAGGCCTTCTACGCGGAGGTTTTCGGCTGGCGGTACGAGGATCTGCCCACCCCGGACGGGCGCAGCTACGCGAAAGCCTTCCTCGGCGACGCCTTGGTTACCGTGCTCGCGCCGCAGACCCCCGAGCAGGAAGCCGCCGGCAGGCCGGGCCGGTGGAACGTATATTTCGCGGTCGACGACGCCCGGGACCTGGCCGGGGAACTGGCCCATTCCCCCGGGCAGCTTGAATTCGGCCCCGAGGCGATCGGTGACACCGGCGTCATGGTCTTCTTCGCCCCGCCCGGCGGCGGCACCACGGGGGCCTGGCAGGCGGGCAGCCACTTCGGGGCCGGCCGGAGCCAGGAGGCGGGCACCTTGGCCTGGGCCGAGCTGCTCACACCCGAGCCGCAGGCCGCCGTCGGCTTCTTCCAGCAGCTTTTCGGGCACGAGGTGACCGAATACCCCCAGGACGACGGCGGCACCTACACTACGCTCATGGTGGGCGGCGCCGAAGTGGCCGGCATCGCCCGGGTTCCGGGCGATGCGCAGGACACCCTCGTGCCGGGGTGGCAGGTCTATTTCGGCGTCTCCGACGTCGCGGCGGCGGTGCAGGCCGCGGTGTCCGCGGGCGGCGTCGTGCTGATCGAACCGGACGAGGTCGAGGAAGCCGGCACCATCGCCACACTCAAGGACCCGCAGGGCGGCGTCTTCAGCCTGCTGGAGGTCTAAACAGATCGATTGCTCCAAAACCGCCCTTTTGGCGCTGCTAAGGGGCCGTTTTGGAGCACTCGATGAGGTTTAGGTCCTCAGTCCTTTTCGTGACAGAGGTCCAGCAGCGGAATCAGGGCTTCCGGGTCGCCGGCCCGCGCGGCGGCCAGAATTTTCCTGTGCGAATCCGCAACGCGGGCCAGCTTGGCATCATCCAGCGGATAGGACCGGCTGATCAGGCGCTGGACGGGGTTGTCCCAGACGGATTCGAGAGTGGTCAGAAGGAATCTATTCGGGCACGGTGCGGCCAGGCTCAAATGAAAGCCCCGGGTTGCGATGAACAGCGCCTCCGCGTCGGCGCTGGCGGATCCCTCGGCGATCAGCAGCTCCAGCCGGGCCAGCTCCAGGGGCGTGTACTTGGCGCCGCACTGCCGGATGGCCATGATCTCCAGTGCCTTGCGGACTTCATAGACCTCGGCAACGTTTGACGGCGTGAGCGTCGTCGCGAAGTATCCGGCTCCGGGTACCAGCGTCGCCAGGCCTTCGTGCACCAGCCGGTTCAGCGCGTCGCGGATCGGGGTGCGGGAAACCCCGTATTCGTCCGCCAGCTGCTCCTGGACCAGTGGAGCGCCCGGCTCAACCACGCCGTTGACGATCTCATCGCTGATCCGGTCGTAGACCTGCTCGCTCAGCGGCCGCATCTTCTTGGCAACTTGCGCAGCCATTCGCCTCAACCCCTTCTGATCCCACGAATTCATCAAGTCTACGTGCTTTACATCACAGTATTCACTGTATACAGTGAATCCAATCCTTCCCAGCCTAGCTGAAAGTCAGCCCATGCCCCTGCACATTCCCCGAATCCCCGGTGTCGATTTCCTTGCCACAGGCAGGCAGCTCGGCTATCTGGAGATCGAACATTCAGACAACGCCCACGACGCCGCCGTCATCCCGTCCCCCATCGCCGTCCTGAGCGGCGGGGCCGGGCCAACGGTCCTTCTGATCGCCGGCACCCACGGCGACGAGTACGAGGGGCAGATCCTGCTTCAGGAGCTCATTCGGTGCATGGACCCGGCGGAAGTCAGCGGTCGCCTGATTGTCCTGCCCGCGTTGAATATCGCCGCCGTCCGGGAAGGACGCCGCGTTGCCAGCGTGGACGGGGTGAACCTCAACAGGTCCCTTCCGGGCAACGCCGCCGGGGGTCCGGCACAGCAGATAGCTTCCATCGTGGCCGAGGACCTCATCCCGCTGGCGGATTTCGTCATGGACATCCATTCCGGCGGAATCGCCTCGGAATACGTGCCCTCGGCCTTCGTCTACCACGGACCCACGCCGGAACTTTGGGCACAAAAGACCGCAGCCGTGGCTGCATTCAACGTGCCGTATTCCGTCGTGGTGCAGCCCATGCTCAAATCCGGTTCCATCAGCGGCGCCGCCGACCGGGCCGGCGTCCCCATGATCTCCACCGAACTGGGCGGCAGGGGGACGGTTTCGCTGCAGATCCTGGAGCGCGCACGGACGGGACTCCGGTCGCTCCTGGGCCACTGGGGACTTCTCCCGGGCGATCCGCCCGCGGAACGATCCCCGGAACGGCCACCGGCCCAATCCCCGCTCCAATCCACGGTCCAGTGGGTGGAGCTCACGCCGCAGTCCCCGGTGAACTCCACCATGGCCGGGCTCTTCGAACCCACCGTTGAACTGGGGCAACGAGTCGCGGCGGGGGACCGCGTGGCCAGGGTTCATTCAGTGGAGGAACTCGACCGCCCGGCCAAGGAATTCTTCGCACCCATAGACGGGGTGGTTGCCATCGTTCGGCATCCGGCCCCCGTCAACGTCGGCACCACGCTGGTCAACATCGCCGTTGACCACGGAACCACCCACCCGGAAGGCAACTATGTCACATCGTAATTTCATGACCACCGGCACTTTGCTGCTCGCAGCCCTTGTCGGGCTGAGCGGCTGCACCAACGCGTCCCTCGACGCCGGAAGCGCCGCCGCGCAGCCCTTGCCCGGGCAGGGCGGTGCCATAGCCGCCGCGCCGCTCAGCCAGGCAGCCGCGGATCTGCTGCCCGGGGAGGTCAGGTCCAAGGGAACGCTCTTGGTGGGGACGGACCCCACGTTCCCGCCCTACGAGTTCTACGCTGAGGACAACAAGACAGTGACGGGATGGGACGCCGACTTCGCCAAGGCACTTGGGGAGACCCTTGGGCTGGAAGCCCGGATGGTCCCGGCCACCTTTGACACCATCCTCCCCGGGGTCGGATCGCATAAATATGACGTCGGGATCTCCGGATTCAATGTCACCGCAGAACGGAAAAAGAACGCCGACTTCGCCACCTACATGAACAGCGGCTCGGGCCTGGCCGTCAAGCAGGGCAACCCGAAGAATCTCGCCCTTGATGCCATGACGCTGTGCGGCACCAGGATCGGCGGCGAGAAGGGAACCTCCCAGGGCATCGAAACACTGCCGGCGTTCTCGAAGCAGTGCACGGATGCGGGCCAGTCCGCGATCGACATCCAGCTCTTCCCCTCCCAGCACGAGGCCAACCTGGCCCTCACCTCCGGCCGCGTGGACGGCGTCCTGTCCGGCGATATCGGCATGGCCTACGCCAGCAAACTCTCCGGAGGCTCCTTCGAGCTCGCCCCCGGCGCCGGCTGGGATCCCACGGCTGTGGGCATCGCCTTGCCGAAGGACTCGCCGCTGACCAAGGCCGTCGTGGCCGCTGTCGAGGCGCTCGTGGCCAGCGACACGTACACGTCAATCAACGCCAAGTACGGCATCCCCGATTCCGTGAAGGTCAGCGCGGACCAGGTCGGCGCGGGTGCCTCCCGATGAGCGGCACCATGAGCCTTTCAAAGACCACCAGCACCAGGGGAGAGTACACCGTGGTGACGGCCCGGCACCCGTGGCGCTGGGTCGCTGCAGCGGCGGTCACCGCCGTCGTCGTTCTGTTCCTTATCTCGGCTGTGACGAACCCGCGCTTTGGCTGGGACAAGGTGGCCCTGTACTTCCGGGACACCACAATCGTCAACGGCATTGGCATCACGCTGATGCTGACCGTCGTCTGCATGGCGGGCGGCGTCGCCCTGGGCGTCGTTCTGGCCGTGATGCAGCTCTCCGCCAACCCGGTGGTCAAGGGCTCGGCCGGTATGTACGTGACGGTTTTCCGCGGCACCCCGGTGCTGGTCCAGCTGCTGTTCTGGTTCAATCTCTCAGCTCTGTACCCGGAAATCACGTTCGGCATCCCGGGCGTCAGCTTGGATGCCAACCAGCTCATCACACCCCTGGCCGCGGCAATCCTGGGCCTGGGGCTCAACGAAGCGGCCTACATGTCGGAAATTGTCCGGGCCGGCATCCAGTCCATCGACCAGGGGCAAGGCGAGGCGGCGGGGGCGCTGGGCATGTCCCGCCTCCAGACCCTGTTCCGGGTGATTCTGCCGCAGGCGATGCGCGTGATCATCCCGCCCACCGGTAACGAGTTCATCGGCATGCTGAAGATGACCTCGCTGGTCAGCGTCATCGCGGTCCCGGAACTGCTGTATTCGGCCCAGATCATCTATTCCAAGAATCTCCAGGTGGTGCCGCTGCTGCTCGTGGCCAGCATCTGGTACATCATCGTCACCACCGTGTTCAGTGTGGGCCAGGGATACGTGGAGCGGCGGTTCTCCCGCGGTACGTCCCGGTCCGTGCCGCCGTCGGCCGCCGAACGCCTGCGGCGTTTCTTCAGGATCCACTCCCCGCAAGCCTCAGGAAGGGGCAGCCAATCATGACCACCGAGATAGCAGAGCCAAGGCCGCTGGTGCGGGCCGAGGGCGTCCGTAAGAGCTTTGGCAACAACGAGGTCCTCAAAGGCATCGATCTTGATGTCCGGCGCGGTGAAGTGGTGTGCATCATCGGCGCCTCCGGATCGGGAAAGAGTACCTTCCTGCGGTGCGTGAACCATCTGGAAAAGATCGACGGCGGCCTGCTCCGGGTGGAGGACCGTGTGGTGGGCTACCGGCTCAAGGGCCACAAGCTGCACGAGCAGTCCCACAATGAGATCTGCGCGGACCGGAGCGACATCGGCATGGTTTTCCAACACTTCAACCTCTTCCCGCACATGACAGTCCTGGAAAACCTCATGGAGGCGCCGGTGAGGGTGCTCAAACAGCGCAAGGACGAGGTCCGGAGTCGGGCGCTCGGGCTCCTGGAAAAAGTGGGACTGGCCGAGAAGGCGCAGGCCTACCCCCGGCACCTCTCGGGCGGGCAGCAGCAGCGCGTGGCGATTGCCCGCGCGCTCTGCATGGAACCGAAACTGATGCTCTTTGACGAGCCCACATCCGCCCTTGATCCGGAACTCGTCGGTGAAGTCCTTCGTGTTATGAAGGACCTTGCCCGGACCGGCATGACCATGATCGTTGTCACGCATGAAATAGGGTTTGCTCGGGATGTGGCCGACCGCGTGGTGTTCATGCACGGTGGCCGGATCCTTGAGGAAGGCCCCGCCGAAGCGGTCATCAACCATCCGCAGAACGACCGGACGCGAGCCTTCCTGTCCGCTGTGCTCTAGGCCTTAACCATCGAGTGCTCCGCACCTGCCGTTTTCAGGACTCAAAACGGCCGGTGGGGAGCACTCGACGTCGGGGCAGGCGGTCTAGGCGTAGGCGTTGACCAGCCGGACGGCGCCGCCGTCGACGCCCTTGGCGCCCTGGACGTAGTCCGGGCCCGTCTTGACGATGGAGTCCGAGTTCACCTCGACCGTGCCCATGACCCAGGACGGCAGGCCGCGGTCGTTGAGCCGGTTGACGGCGGCGTCGGCTGCTTCCGGCGACACGATGGCGACCATGCCGACGCCCAGGTTCAGGGTGCGCTCCAGATCGGCCAGCGGGACGTTGCCGAGTTCGGAGACCAGCTTGAAGATGGCCGGGAGTTCCCAGGTGGAGCGGTCCACGGTGGCCAGCAGGCCCTGCGGGAGGACCCGGGCGAGGTTCGCCGCGAGGCCGCCGCCGGTCACGTGGCTGAAGCCGTGGACGGCCCTGCCGGCCGCGGAGCCGTCGACCGGGAAGGTGCGTGCCAGATCCAGGCAGTCCGCGGCGTAGACGCGGGTGGGCTCGAGGAGCTCCTCGCCCAGGGTGCGGCCGAGTTCGGAGACCTGGCGGTCCAGGGCCCAGCCGGCGTGGTTGATGACGCGGCGGACCAGAGAGTAGCCGTTGGAGTGCAGGCCGGAGGAGGCCATGCCGATCACCACGTCCCCGGCGCGGACACGGTCCGGGCCGAGCAGCGCATCAGCCTCGACAACACCGGTGGCGGCACCGGCGACGTCATACTCGTGTTCGCCCAGCAGGCCCGGGTGCTCGGCGGTTTCGCCGCCCACCAGGGCGGTGCCGGCGACCGAGCAGGCGGCCGCGATGCCGCGGACGATGTCGGCGATACGCTCCGGGACCACCTTGCCGCACGCGATGTAGTCGGTCATGTAGAGCGGCTCGGCGCCCACGACGACGATGTCGTCCACCACCATGCCGACGAGGTCGAAGCCGATGGTGTCGTGGATGTCCATGGCCTGGGCGATTGCCACCTTGGTGCCGACGCCGTCGGTGGAGGTGGCCAGCAGCGGGCGCTTGTACGTGAGCAGCCGGGAGACGTCATAGAGGCCTGCGAACCCGCCGACGCCGCCGATCACCGAGGCGTTGTGGGTGGCCTTGACGGCGTCCTTCATGAGTTCGACGGCGCGGTCTCCCGCTTCGACGTCGACGCCGGCGGAGGCGTAGGTGATGCCGGCGTTCTGGGCGGCGTTCATGTCAGCGGCCGGGGAGGCGGAAGTCATACTGGCTCTTTCTTGTCGGCTGTGGTGACGCGGTCGGCATCGGTGAGCAGTTCTTCGAATTCGGAATCCGGCCCTGGATCGCAGCCGGTGGCGCCGGCCTTTTCGGCCGGGTCGTCGGAGATTGCGGTGCCGGGTTCGGCGTCGGGCGCCGCGGAAGCCGCGGACGGCGCCGTGCCGGAAGCAGCCGTGGCGGAGGCAGAGGGAAGTCCGCCGAGGTCCGTGCGTTCGAGCAGGTTCTTGCCGAGCTTGTCCGCCCCGGGCAGCTCGATCGGGTACTTGCCGGTGAAGCAGGCGGTGCAGAGGCGCTCGCGCGGCTGCCGGGTGGCGTCGATCATGCCGTCTTCGGAAATGTAGGCGAGTGAGTCGGCACCGATGGCCTGGGTGATTTCATCGATGGTGGCGCCGTTGGCGATCAGTTCCGCCCGGGAGGCGAAGTCGATGCCGTAGAAGCAGGGCCACTTGACCGGCGGGGAGGAAATCTTGATGTGGACGCTTGCGGCGCCGGCTTCCCGGAGCATCCGCACGATGGCGCGCTGGGTGTTGCCGCGGACGATCGAGTCATCCACCACCACAACACGCTTGCCGCGGATCACGGATTCGAGGGCGTTGAGCTTGAGCCGGATGCCGAGCTGGCGCAGCGTCTGCGAAGGCTGGATGAACGTGCGGCCCACGTAGGAGTTCTTGACGAAGCCGTGCGCGAAGGGGATGCCGGATTCCTCGGCGTAGCCTACGGCCGCGGGGGTGCCCGATTCCGGCACCGGGATGACGATGTCCGCTTCCTGGGTGTTTTCGCGGGCCAGCTGGCGGCCCATTTCCACACGGGATTCGTACACCGAGCGGCCCGCAATGGAGGCGTCCGGGCGGGCGAGGTAGACGTACTCGAAAACGCAGCCGGCCGGCGTCGCCTCGGCGAAGCGCTGCGAGCGGACGCCGTCCTCGTCGATCGCGATGAACTCGCCGGGTTCGATTTCGCGGATGAAGCTGGCGCCGACAGTGGCGAGGGCGGACTGCTCGGAGGCAACCACCCAGCCGCGTTCCAGCCGGCCCAGGCAGAGCGGGCGGATCCCGTAGGTGTCGCGGGCCGCGTAGAGGGTGCCCTCATCCATGAAGACGAAGCAGAAGCCGCCCTTGATCTTGGGCAGCAGCTCCATGGCGGTCTGCTCGAGGGACTTGCCCTCTTCGCCCTCCAGGAGTGCGGTGACCAGGGCTGTGTCCGAGGTGTTGCCCTGCTTCATCTCGCCGCTGAGGTTTCCGCCGTTGCGGTCCTCGATCATCGCCTTGAGCTCGGCCGTGTTGGTCAGGTTGCCGTTGTGGGCCAGGGCCACGGTGCCCGTGGACGTCGCGCCCAGGGTGGGCTGGGCGTTGGCCCAGTGGCTCGCACCGGTAGTGGAATAGCGGCAGTGGCCGACGGCCAGGTGCCCGGTCAGGGTGTTCAGCGTGGTCTCGTCGAAGACCTGGGAAACGAGTCCCATGTCCTTGTAGACGTTAATCCGCTTGCCGTCGCTGGTTGCAATGCCAGCCGACTCCTGACCGCGGTGCTGCAGTGCATACAGCCCGTAGTAGGTGAGTTTTGCTACTTCTTCACCGGGTGCCCAGACCCCGAAGACGCCGCATGCGTCCTGAGGGCCTTTTTCGCCTGGGAGAAGATCATGAGAAAGTTTTCCATCGCCGCGTGCCACTGGTCGATTATCTCACGATGTGCGCTAAGACTTTTCCGGCGGCCGTTTTATGACCTGCCGGCCTGCTCAGGCGCGGTTCTCGTCGTCGTCCGAGGTATCCGGAGTCTCCGGTGCGTCCGTTGCGGACTCGACGACGGCGTGCTCGGCGCGGCGGACGCTCATCCGGTCCAGCACCAGGGCTGTCGCGGCACCCAGGATGACGCCGCCGGCCGCGCAAAGGACCATGAAGAAGCCGAAGACCGAGCCGCGGTCGTAGCTCGCGTCACCGGGGAAAGCGTAGGCGATCACGGCCGCGGCGGCCACGCCCACGAGCCCGCCCAGGATCAGGAAGGGCACATATTTCGGCGCCCGGCGGACGGTCACCTCGCGGCGCTCCGGAACGCTGCCCTGGGCCGGCTCCCGCTGGGGGTCGGTGCCTGCTGTGCCGGGGGTTTCGTGGGAAGACATGCCATTAAGCGTACTGCCCTTGGACTCATTGCCGGGGCCCGGTTCCCGGAGCAGACTAGGGGCTACGTACAGACGAGCTAAGGAACGGCCATGTTAGCCTCAGCCGCCCGCATTCGCGACCAGCAGCGCATAATCTGGAATGAGTTCTCGGCGGGCTGGAACAAATGGGACGCTGAGCTGCTCGGCTGGCAGGCTCCGTTCGGGGAGGCATTGCTCGAGGAGTTGCCGCTGCGCCCCGACTCCCGGGTGCTGGATGTCGCGGCAGGCACGGGGGAACCTGGACTCACCGTGGCCAAGCGAGTGTCGGAGGGCAGGGTGGTCCTGGCCGACATTTCGGCGGGAATGCTCCGCGTGGCCGAGGAGAAGGCATCGGCCTGGGGCCTGACCAACCTGGACTTTGAGGTGTGCGACGCCGCAGCCATGCCCTTCGGGGACAGCACGTTCGACGCCGTGTACTGCCGCTTCGGGCTGATGTTCTTTCCGGTGATGTCCGCGGCCATGGCAGAGATGGCGCGCACCGCCCAACCCGGTGCCCGCGTCGGCGCCGTCGTCTGGGGGCGCGCGGCGGCAAATCCCTGGGCCAGCCTGATCCTGGGCACGATCGCCCGGCACCGGGAACTGCCCATCCCGCCCGCGGGCACTCCAGGTCTGTTCCGCTGCGCACCAACCGGGTTCATGACCCGGATGTTCAAGGACGCCGGGCTGGCAGAGGTGAGCGAGCGCCAAGTCAGCACCGACCTGGTGCACGAATCCCCCGAGAGCTACTGGGAGTTCATGACCGACATCGCCACCACCGTGGCGATGGGGCTGGCTAAGGCGGATGAGGAGTCGCGGGCCCTGATCCGCTCGGATGTGTTCGCGCTGTTGGGCCGCTACGAGCACGACGGCGCGATCCGGCTCCGGTCCACCGCCACGGTGGTGGCGGGAACCAAGGTGTAGCTCGGCGGGACGGGGCGGGTATTCGCGGCGTTTTCGGACGGGCGCACCGAGGACCCGCGCTGCAACCGAGGTAGTTCCATGCCCCGATGGTGGTCCGCCACGCTGGGCCGGACAACCACCCGCGGGCCGGGTGTGGAGAACTTTTCCGCGGCAGTTTCAGGCACGCGCCCAGCTATCGGACGGGCGCGCCCCGGATCCTCGCTGCATGTATCCGATTCAGCAGCGAGGGTCCGAAACCGCCGCGGAAACAGGTACGGCCCACGTCAGGGCACGCGGGTGCACCCAGTCGGGCGACGCCGGACGAGCGCTCCGACACCGGGGGAGCACTCCAGCGTCAGACGATCAGCGGGTCAGACGCCCAGCGCTTCCTTCAGCGACGCAACATGGCCCTGGGCCTTGACCTGGTACTGCGCCAGCGTCACCTTGCCCTCGGGGTCCAGCACTACGGTGGAGCGGACGATGCCCTCCGTGACCTCGCCTTGGACCAGCTTCTCGCCCCAGGCGCCGTATGCCAGGGCGACAGTGTGGTCCTCGTCGGCCAGGAGCGGGAAGGTCAGCGCGAAGTCGCCGGTGAAGTGGGCCAGGGCCTCGGGGGCGTCGGGGGAGATGCCCAGGACCTCGTAGCCTGAGCCCTGCAGGGACGCGAGGTTGTCGCGGAAGTCGCAGGCCTCGGTGGTGCAGCCGGGGGTCGCGGCCTGCGGGTAGAAGTACACAATGACGTTCTTGCCGCGGTAATCGGCCAGGGCAACCGGCTTGCCTTCGGCGTCCGGCAGGGTGAAATCCGGGGCCGGGGTGCCGGGCTGAAGCTTGACGGTCGTGTTTGCGCTCATGATGATCCTTCGGGGGAGTGGACAATGGGTCTGTGATGCACAACATCGTGGACCGAGGCTGTATTCCGCCGCCTGAGCCTATCAAGGACCCTTCCGGGGCGGCTTTGGCGGGCTCGGGCCTGACAGCTTTTTCATAGCTCCGGCATAGCTGCCGTAGCTAGATTGAAGTCATTATGGAACAGCAAAATCCACAGCAGCGACGATTCGGATTCCGGCGCACTCCCGGCCGCGGGCCCCGTCGAGGGACCGGCCGGGCACGGGCCCTGATGGGGGCGGCCTGTGCCGCGGTGCTGGCGGTCGTCCTGGCTGCAGGTATCTATTCCTTTGCGCAAGCCCGCTCGACGGCGGCGAATCTCACGACAACGTCGGCTGCGTCGGCTGCGCCGTCTGCCACGACCACAGCGGAGGCCAGCGCGTCGCCGTCAGCCAGTCCCGATGCATCTGCCCAGGCATCCGCCCCGGCTGCGGGCGCGGTGGACGCGGCACTGGACACGCGCATCCAGGCCATTCTCGATGCCAACAGCCAGTACCAGATCGGCGTGGCGCTGGTCGACCTCTCCCAGGGCGCCGGCTCCGCGGACGTCCACGAATACGGGGTCCGGGAGAAGTTCGTGGCCGCGAGCACTGCCAAAGTCCTGGCCGCGGCGGCCTACTACCACCTGGTCGAAACCGGGGCGGCCAGCCTCGATGACCCGTTGGGGAACTACACCGCCGGATTCCAGCTCCGCGAGATGATCCAGCAGAGCGACAACGACTCGTGGTCGCTGATCATGGATGCCGTGGGCCACGAGCAGTTGACCGAGTATGCGGCGTCGCTGGGCGTGAGCTATGACCCGAAAATCAATACACTGACCCCGGCGGAAATGGCGACAATCGTCTCCCGCGTCTACTCCGGGACGCTCCTGAATGCCGGGGACACAGCCCAGCTGCTGTCCTATATGCAGGACACCAACTACGAATCACTCATTCCCGCCGCAGTGCCGGAAGGGATCACGGTCTTCCACAAGTACGGGCTCCTGGGCGGTGAACTGCACGACGCCGGCATCCTCATCCGGGACGGCACCGCCTACGCCCTGGTGATCTATACCAAGGGCCAGGACCTGAGCGACGTCCCGGAACGCACCGAGGTGATCCATCAGCTGACGCAGGCGGTGGCGGGCGCCCTCTTCTAGGCCGCCTCTGGGACGAGCGTGTCAGGGGCCGCCCGCAGACGTCCGGAACGCTAAATCCGGTGCCCTAAATGCCGAGTTCCTCCCGCAGCGCCCGCACGTGGCCCTGCGGGCTGACCTGGTATTGCGCCAGGACCACGTTGCCGTCGGGACCGACAACCACGGTGGACCGGACCGTTCCTTCGCGGACCTCGCCCTCCACCAGCTTCTCGCCCCAGGCCCCGTACGCGAGGGCCACAGCGTGGTCCTCGTCGGCGAGCAGGGGGAACGTCAGCGCGTGCTCGGCGGCGAAGGCGGAGAGGGCCTCACGGGCGTCGGACGAGATGCCCAGGACCTCGTAGCCTGCGCCCCGGAGGGCAGCAAGGCTGTCGCGGAAGTCGCAGGCCTCGGTGGTGCAGCCGGGCGTGGCGGCGCGCGGATAGAAATAGACAATGACGCTTTTGCCGCGGTAATCGGCCAGGGAAATCCGGCGGCCCGCAGCATCGGGCAGCGTGAACCCGGGTGCTGGAGTGCCAGCCCGCAGTTTGGTGGTGACGATGGATTGCATGCAGTTTCCTTCGATCGAGGGTCGGGATGGTTGTGGCAGCGGACCTCAGATGCTGTATTCCGCCGGTCCGCGCACGGTCGCCCGCGGACCGGGGACGAAGCGGTAGCCGCCGCTGCGGACGGTGACGACGGCGTGCCGGCAGCCCTTGAGTTTCCGGCGCAACCGGCCGACGTAAACGTCGATGGACCGGGTTGCCGCGCCAGGGGTGTCGAACGCGTCGAGGCAATGCTGCAGTTCCTCCCGGCTGACCGTGCGGGAGCAGTTCTGCACAAGGCACCTCAGGAGGGTGAACTCCAGATCCGTCAGGGGCACCCGCTCGCCATCGAGCCTTGCGTCCCCGGCCGCGAGGTCGACGGCGAGCCGGCTGATGCTGCCGGGGGCGGGCGCCGGGCCCGCCCCGCCGTCGTCGTCCGGAGTGCCGTCCCCGGCGGGATCCCCGGTCGGGGTTCCCGGCAGGGCGCCGTCTTCTCCAGGGGACCGGACGACGGCGGACGTTGCGGCTCCGGCGGCGGGCCTAAAGTGGACTTCCGCCTCCGGGGCACTTCTTAGGGCGCGGCCAAGCACGAGTTCGGCCGCCCGGGCCAGACAGGCCGGGTCAAGGTCGGCGTTGTCCGGCACGGTGATCCAGACAGCCAGTCCCTTCGCCGCGAGGCCGGCCTGCCGCGGCTGTCCGTTGCGCCTGGCCCGTCCGTGAACGGCGCGTGCGGTGCCGGCCACGGCTGCCTGGCTCATACGTCGCCGCGGCGGATCAGCTTGCCGTTCGGAGTCCGGCCGTCGATCAGGGTGCCGCGGAGATAGGTCTGCCGGACGACGCCGGAAAGCGCCTTCCCGTCGTACGGGGTGATGGGGTTCTTGTGCTTGAGCTTGGAGGCGTCCACGACGTACGCCTCGTCCGGGGCAAACACGGAGAGATCGGCGTCGTACCCCACCGCCAGCTGGCCCTTGTTGGCCAGGCCGGCGAGCTGGGCCGGCCTGGCCGCCATCCACGAGAGAACCTGCTCCAGCGGGATGCCGCGGTGCCGGGCCTCGGTCCAGATCAGCGACAGGCCCAGCTGCAGCGAGGAGACCCCGCCCCAGGCCACGGCGAAGTCCCCGTTTTCCAGGTCCTTCAAATCCAGGGTGGACGGGGAGTGGTCCGAGACGATGCAGTCGATGGTGCCGTCCTGCAGCCCGGCCCACAGCAGTTCGCGGTTGGAGGCTTCGCGGATCGGCGGGCAGCACTTGTAGGCTGTGGCGCCGTTCGGGATTTCCTCGGCCGTCAGCGTCAGGTAGTGCGGGCAGGTTTCGACCGTGAGGCGAACGCCGTCGCGCTTGGCGGTCGCGATCAAGGGGAGCGCATCGGAGGAGGACAGGTGCAGGATGTGGGCGCGGGCGCCGGTCCGGCGGGCCCGTTCGATGACCTCGGCGACGGCCTTGTTCTCGGCCCCGCGCGGGCGGGACGCGAGGAACATCGCGTAGCGGTCGCCGCCCGGGTGGGGTGCGTGATCGATCGCGTGGGCGTCCTCGGCGTGGACGATCATGAGCGAGTCGAAGGATTTCAGCTCTGCCATGTCCTCTTCCATCTCGTCCGCTTCCAGGTGCGGGAACTCGTCCACACCGGAGTGCAGCAGGAAGCATTTGAAGCCGAAGACACCCTCGTCGTGCAGCGGCCGCAGTTCGTGCTTATTGCCCGGGATGGCTCCGCCCCAGAAACCGACGTCCACGAACACCTGGTCCTCTGCTACCTCGCGTTTGAGTTTCAGGGCCGCCACCGTAGTGGTGGGTGGGATGCTGTTCAACGGCATGTCGATGATCGTGGTGACGCCGCCGGCCGCTGCCGCCCGGGTGGCGGAAGCGAAGCCCTCCCACTCGGTGCGGCCGGGCTCGTTGACGTGCACGTGGGTGTCCACCAGGCCTGGCAGGAGGGTTTCGTCGTCGGCGAGCTCGATGACTTCACGGCCGGGGAGGCCGTCGCCCAGCGGCGCGATCGCGGTAATCACGCCGTCGCGGATGCCGACTTCCCGCGCGGCGAGGCCGGCCGTGGTCAGCACCTGCCGCCCGCGGAAGACGACGTCGTAGGTTTCTTCAGACACGGAGGGTCTCCTTTCCAGGAGCACTGTCCAGGGCGCGGGCACCCGGGACGGGGTGCGCCGCGTTGGTCAATTGCTCGCCGAGTTGCCGTCCGAGGCGCTCCAGCAGAGGAGCGGCCTCGGCTATACATGTGTCTACATTGCTTTCCAGCTCCGTCAAAGCGTGGACCGCGAGGAACCCGGAACTGCTGATCTGCTCCCCGGTCAGGACGGACCGGCCGCAGACAGCGACTACCGGAACCCCGGCGCGGCGGGCGGCCCGGGCAACGCCCACCGGAGTTTTGCCCAGCAGGGTCTGTTCGTCGAGGCTGCCTTCGCCGGTGATCACCAGGTCCGCGCCGGCCAGCCGGTCGGCCAGCCCGGTGAATTCAAGGACGACGTCGATGCCCGGCCGGCGGGTCGCGGCCAATACGGCGATCGCGGCGTAGCCCACGCCGCCGGCTGCCCCGGCGCCCGGCGCGTCCGCGGCCTTCCGTGCGCGGGGCCCGATTTCGGCCGCGAGCACGTCCACGAAGTGGGCCAGGGCGGCGTCGAGGGCAGTTACGTCCTCCGCCGTGGCGCCCTTTTGCGGGCCGAAGATCGCCGCGGCACCTTGGGCGCCGAGCAGCGGGTTGTCCACGTCGCTGGCGAGCACGAAGCGTGCCCCGTCCAGGCGGGATTCGAAGCCGGAGAAGTCGATCCAGTCCAGCCTGGCCAGGGCCGCGCCGCCGGGCGGCAGCTCGTTGCCGTGGGCGTCGAGGAACCTGGCGCCGAGTCCCTGCAGGACCCCGGCGCCGCCGTCGGTGTTGGCGCTGCCGCCGACGCCCAAAATGATCTGCCGGCATCCGGCGTCGAGCGCTGCCCGGATCAGTTCGCCGGTGCCCAGGCTGGTGGCGCGTTTGGCGTCCTTGACGCCGTCCGGCAGGACGGCCAGGCCGGACGCGGCGGCCATCTCAATGACCGCCTCGCGGCCGCGGAGCGCGAACTCTGCCCGGAGCGGCGCGCCGGTGGGGCCGCTGACGACGGCGCTTCGGCGGGTGAAGCCGGAGCCGACGGCGGCATCGAGGGTGCCCTCGCCGCCGTCGGCCACGGGAATCCGCAGTACCTCCAGATTACTGATCTGTCCGCTGTCGCGGGCGGCCGCGTGCAGCCCCGCTTCCAGGTGCCGGGCGACGTCCGGGGCCGAGAGCGAGCCTTTGAACTTGTCCGGCGCAATGACCACCCGCATCTCAGGCCTGCAGGGCCAGGATGGCGGTGGGGGCGTCCCCGGCGGTCTCGGCCAGGGCCTCGAACTCGTTGACGGCGTTGATCTCGGTGCCCATGGAGATGTTGGTGACCTTTTCCAGGATGACCTCCACCACCACCGGAACCTTGAACTCGCCCATGAATGCCTTGGCCTTGTCGAACGCGGCAGGAAGGTCCTCCGGGTTTTCCACCCGGATGGCCTTGCAGCCCAGGCCCTCCGCCACCTTGATGTGGTCCACTCCGTAGCCTCTTGCGGTTGCAGAGAGTTCGGTGGAGTTGATGTTCTCGAACGCCAAGGACACGTTTTGTTCCATGTTGAACCCCCGCTGGGACTGGCGGATCAGGCCGAGGTAGGAGTTGTTGACCACCACGTGGATGTACGGCAGGTTGAACTGCGCGCCCACGGCCAGTTCTTCGATCATGAACTGGAAGTCGTAGTCACCGGACAGGGCAACAACGGTCTGGTCCGGCTTGCCGCGGACCACGCCCAGCGCGGCGGGGGCGGTCCAGCCCAGCGGGCCGGCCTGTCCGGCGTTGATCCACTTGCGGGGGCCGAACACGTGCAGCATCTGGGCGCCGGCGATCTGCGACAGTCCGATCGTGGACACGTAAGTGGTGTCCTTGCCGAACGCCCTGTTCATTTCCTCGTACACGCGCTGGGGCTTGATCGGCACGTTGTCGAAGTGGGTCTTGCGGTGCAGCGTGGCTTTGCGTCCGGAGCATTCGGCAACCCAGGCGGTGTAGTCCGGCAGCGACCCGGCGGCGCGGCGTTCCCGGGCCAGTTCCAGCAGCCCGTCCACGGCGGCAGCGGCGTCGGAGGCGATGCCGAAGTCCGGGGAGAACACGCGGCCGATTTGGGTGGGCTCGATGTCGATGTGCACGAACTTGCGGCCGGCGGTGTAGGTGTCCAGCCCACCGGTGTGGCGGTTGGCCCAGCGGTTGCCGATGCCGATCACGAAGTCGCTGCGCAGGAAGTTCTCGTTGCCGTAACGGTGGGAAGTCTGCAGGCCCACCATGCCTGCCATCAGTTCGTGGTCATCCGGGATAGCGCCCCAGCCCATCAGGGTGGGGATCACGGGGACGTTCAGCAGCTCGGCCAGCTCCACCAGCTGCCCGGAGGCACCGGCATTGATGATGCCGCCGCCGGCCACGATCACCGGGCGCTCGCCGGCGGTGAGCATGTCCAGTGCCTTTTCCAGCTGCTTCCGGCTGGCCTTGGGCTTCTCCACGGGCAGGGGCTCATAAGTGTCGATGTCGAATTCGATCTCGGCCATCTGCACGTCGATCGGCAGGTCCAGCAGGACCGGGCCTGGGCGGCCGGAGCGCATCAGCTGGAAAGCCTTCTGGAAGGCGCCGGGAACCTGGCCTGGCTCCAGGATGGTCATGGCCAGCTTGGTGACGGGCTTGGCGATGGACTCGATGTCCACGGCCTGGAAATCCTCCTTGTGCAGCTTGGCAACGGGTGCCTGGCCGGTGATGCAGAGCATCGGGATGGAATCGGCCCAGGCCGCGTACAGGCCGGTGATCATGTCCGTGCCCGCGGGGCCGGATGTGCCGATGCAGATGCCGATGTTGCCGTCCTTGGCCCGGCTGTAGCCGTCAGCCATGTGACTGGCGCCTTCAACGTGGCGGGCCAGGGTGTGGCGGATGCCGCCGTGGGCCCTCATGGCCGAATAGAACGGGTTGATCGCCGCGCCTGGCAGGCCGAACGCCTCGGTGGCGCCCTCCTTTTCCAGGATGGCGACGGCTGCGTCTACGGTGCGCATCTTCGTCATGGTGTGCTCCTTGAAAGTCTGTTTTTGGGTGTGCTTGAGGTGCCGGCGTCGTCATTGACGACGTCGGGAGGCTGGGTTCAGGTGGTGACCGGCGCCTGGCCGGCGGTTTACTTCCGGCCGCTGAGCTGGAGGACCTGCTTGAAGAGGCCGGAGTGATCCAGGCCGCCGTCGCCCTGGTTGACAGTGGCGGCGACGAGCTGCGCGACGACGGCGCCGAGGGGGACGGCGACGTTGGCCTCGCGGGCCGCGGAGGTGACGATGCCGAGGTCCTTGTGGTGCAGGGCCAGGCGGAAGCCGGGGTCGAAGTTGCGGTCCAGCATCTTCTGGCCCTTCTGCTCCAGGACCTTGGACCCGGCCAGGCCGCCGCCGAGGACCTTGAGGGCGGCGTCCGTGTCCACGCCGTAGGCCTCGAGGAAGGCGATCGCCTCGCCAAGGACTTCAATGTTGACGGCCACGATCAGCTGGTTGGCTGCCTTGACTGTCTGGCCGGAGCCGGAGGGCCCCACATGGACGATGGTCTTGCCCACGGCGGCCAGGACATCCTGGGCGGTCTCGAAGTCGGCGGCGTGGCCGCCCACCATGATGGAGAGCGCGGCGTCGATGGCGCCTTGTTCCCCGCCGGAGACCGGGGCGTCGAGGGGACGGATTCCGGCGGCCCTGGCGTCGTCGGCGAGGCGCTTGGCGACGTCGGGGCGGATGCTGCTGGCATCGATCCACAGGGCGCCCGGCTTGGCGTTGGCGAAGACGCCGTTGGGGCCGCTGACCACGCCTTCGACGTCCGGGGAGTCCGGCACCATGGTGATGACGGTGTCGGCGCCCTTGACGGCCTCCGCGATGCTGCCGGCGCCCCGGCCGCCTTCGGAGACCAGTTTGTCGGTCTTGTCCTGACTGCGGTTGAAGCCTGTGACCGTGTGGCCGGCCTTGACGAGGTTGATGGCCATGGGCAGGCCCATGATGCCGAGTCCGATGACTGCGATGTTGCTCATTGTGGTTCTCTTTCTGAAGTCTTTTTATGCGTTTTAGCGCAGGTGTGCTTCTGTGCCGCGGCGGGTGCTGGTGGGTGGGCCCACGCCGGCCGGGTTCCCTGGCCGAGCTTGCGAGGTCAGGGTGCTGGTGGGTGGGCCCACGCCGGCCGGGTTCCCTGGCCGAGCTTGCGAGGTCAGGGTGCCGGTGGGGACTACTGCGAGACGCGCTGGCGGATGGCCCAGCTGAATGCGGTCTCCGCCGGTTCCTTGTATTCGAGGCCGATGTAGCCCTCGTAGCCGAGTGCGCGGCTGCGGGCGATCCATTCGCCGAGGGGAAGCTGCCCGGTTCCGGGAGCCCCGCGGCCGGGGTTGTCGGCGATCTGGATGTGGCCGAAGTCCTTGGCGTGCTTTTCGATGACGGCGGCGACGTCGTCACCGTTCACTGCCAGGTGGTAGAAGTCGGCGAGGAGCTTGATGTTCCTGGCGCCGGATTCCTGCTTGACCCGGGCGATGACGTCGAGGGCGTCCTGGGCCGTGAGCAACGGGTACTTGGGGGCGCCGCTGACGGGTTCCAGGAGCACCGTGCCGCCGATGCGGGCGATGCCTGCGGCCGCCGTCGCGAGGTTTTCGGCGCCAATGGCGTCCTGCTGCTCGGCGGATTCGCCGTCAATGCGGTTGCCGTAGAGGGCGTTGAAGGCCTTGCAGCCGAGGCGCTCACCGATGCCGGCGACGACGTCGATGTTGTCCTGGAATTCGGTGGAGCGCGCGGGCCAGGATACGAGGCCGCGGTCCCCGCCGGGCATGTCGCCCGCGTTGAAGTTCAGGCCCGTGAGCTGCACGCCGGCGTCGGTGATGGCGTTCTCAAACCGGGCAACCTCGGCGTCGGTGGGGACGGAGGTTTCGAAGGGCCACCAGAATTCGACGGCGTCAAAACCGGCGGCCTTCGCGGCGGCCGGGCGTTCCCAGAGGGGGAGCTCCGTCAGGAGGATGGAGCAGTTCACGGTGTACGTCATTGTGGGTTCCTTCCGGTGTGGGCGGGAGCTGGATCCCGGGCGTCTTTGCCTTGCAGATCCGATTACTAATTCCACTTCGTTGCCTGCTTAGTTCCTGCATGGTTTCCGCTTGGTGGAATTTAGATTCTGCTTTATGAAAAGTGTAGAGAAGTTGGGGCAGGGGAGTCAAGGGGTGGAGAGTCAATGGGGGTGCGTCGGGGAAGGGCCGGGCTGCGCGTCTGGGCGGCGCCTTGGGACTGTGGGGTCCTCGCGCGGCGGGCACAGCTTTGGTGCCCGGGCATTTCACGGCGCGGGCCGTTTCAGGTCAGGGGGCCGGCATTGGGTGACTGCCCCGCCGGGAACCGTCTGATCCCGGCGAAGGGCATCCCTACCGCTTCCTGGGGTCCTTCCGGACGCCCAGGCCCACGAGTGCGCCGACCGCAAGGCCGATCAACATGCCCGTGAACGGTTTGTCGGCGGTGGCGGCTCCGATGGCGAAGCCGAAGGCCGCGCCAAGGAGCAATCCGATCCACAGGGATTCGTACTTCACAGCCTCAGGCTAGCAAGCAACGCCCAGGCCACAAGGGCTCCCGGCCGCGGGCTCCGGAACCACGAATGAGTCCGCCCCGTCAGACGGGGYGGACTCCACTGCGTATTCGGTATTGGTGGATCGGTCTTAGATCAGGCGGATCTGGCGGTTGACGTCTTTGTACAGCAGGTACCGGAAGTTGCCCGGGCCGCCGGCATAGCAGGCCTGGGGGCAGAAGGCACGCAGCCACATGAAGTCGCCGGCCTCCACCTCAACCCAGTCGTCATTGAGCCGGTAGACGGCTTTGCCCTCCAGGACGAAGAGCCCGTGTTCCATGACGTGGGTTTCCGCGAAGGGGATGGAGGCGCCGGGCTTGAGCGTGACGATGTTGACGTGCATGTCGTGGGCGAGGTCCTCCGGGTCCACGAAGCGGGTGGTGGCCCAGGCGCCGTCGGTGTCGGGCATGGCCCGCGGTTCGACGTCCTGGTCGCGGGTCACGAAGGATTTCGCCGTGAAGCCGTCCAGCGGCTCATAGGCCTTCCGGATCCACTGGAAACTGGCGATCTCCCCGGACTCGTTCGCCACGGACCACTGGGCCCCGGCGGCGAGATAGGCGTAGCCGCCCTCTCCCAGCTTGTGGATTTCCCCCTCGAGGGTCAGGGCCAGGGCGCCCTTGGTCAGGAAGATGACGCCTTCGACGCCGGCCTCGGGCTCAGGCTTTTCCGCTCCGCCGCCCGGTCCCACCTCGACAATCAGCTGCGAGAACGTCGTGGCAAAACCGGCGATGGGCCGGGCAATGATCCAGGAGCGGGTGTTGGTCCAGCCGGGCAGCGTGCTCGTGACGATGTCCCGGAGCACGCCCTTCGGAATGACGGTGTAGGCCTCTTTGACGATGGCCCGGTCCGAGAGGAGCTGGGTCTGCGGCGGAAGCCCGCCCTCGGGGTAGAAATAGTTGCTCATGGGTGCGTTCCTTTAGCTGAGGGGGTGGAGGTGTTGGCCAGCCGGGGATGGGCCAGCGCGGTGAGTTGGGGGAGCCCGACGCCGGCCAGCGCCAGGACTTCTTCGGCACCGACGGCGCCGCATTGGACGCCGCGCAGAACGAAGGCCGCCAAGGCGCGTGCGGTGGCGGGTTCATCCATGACGCCGCCGGCGGTTTGTTCCACGTAATTGCGGAGCCGGGCAGCGGCGGCGGGCAGCCCTTGCCGGTAGAAGGCATAGGTTGCGGCGAACCGGCTGGGCAGCTGGGCCGGGTGGAGGTCCCAGCCCTGGTAGTAACCGCGTTCCAGCGAGCGGCGGACCAGGCGGCCGTGGAGCTGCCAGGCCTGCTCCACGTTCTCGCCCACCGGGATGATGTTGGTGGAGCCGTCGGAGAGCCGGATCCCGGTGCCGGCCACGGCAAGCTGCATGACTTCCTTGGCAAAGTCCGCCACGGGATGCTCCATGGACTGGTATTCGGCGGAGATCTGCAGCGAGGCCGAGTAGTCGTAAGTTCCGTAGTGCAGCCCGCTGATCCGGCCGGGCACCGCGTGCGGCAGGCGCGCCACCGGCGAGGTTCCGTCCGGGCCCAGGATGAGCTGCGGCGTTTCCACCTGCACCTCAAAGCGGAGCCGGCCCGCGGGGAGCGAGTGGACTTCCTCGAGGCGGGACACGGCGAAGGCCATGGCCTCCACCTGCGCCACCGTGGTGACCTTGGGCAGGGTGAGGATGAGCCCGTCCGGCAGTTCGCCGGCCGCGGCCAGCTGCGATACGAAGAGATCCAGGGTCCGCAGGCCCCGGGCGCGGGTGGCGGCCTCGAAGCACTTGAAGCGGATCCCGATGAAGGGCGGCGCGGTCCCGGCGGCGACCGCGGTGGCCACGGCGGATGCCGCGGCCGAAGCGGCGGCGTCCTCGGCGTCGTCGCCCCGGTCCCCGAACCCGTCCTCAAAGTCCAGGCGGAGGTCCTCGATCGGTTCGCGTGAGAGCTTGGCCCGGACCCGCGGCGCGACGGCGGCGGCCAGCTCGGGGTCCTGGCCCTGCAGCGCGCACAGGTTTTCGACTCCGCCGCGGGCGTCCACCGCAGCGAGGGCCTGGGCGCCCCAGTCCGCGGTGAACCCCGGGCTGAAGCGGTCGGCCGGGACGTAGACGGTGTGCACCGGCTGGCGGGAGCCGTCATCGCCAGGGTAGCTGCGCTCCAGCAGCCGGTCGGTGTCGGCGAGCTGCGCATCGATCCGGGCGAGATCGGCCCCCGAGAGGGCCGGCGTCACCGGACCCTGGCTTCGGGGCTGGCTCCGTAGATGACTGCGCGGCTGCGGCCTGGCGCTGGCGGAGGTGGCTGCCATGGCTCAGCCCACCAGCTCGTACGCCGGCGTGGTGAGGAAGTCCGTGTAGTCCTCGGACAGGCAGATGTCGCCAATGAGCTTGCTGGCGGGCAGGTAGTGCTTCGCGAAGGCGTCCTCGCCCACCTCGCCGCGGAGCTTCTCGGTTTCCTCGGCCAGGATCCCGGACACCAGCTCGCGGGTGACGGTCCGGCCTGTGTCGGCCAGCACCGAGTGGTTGCGGATCTGCTGCCAAACCTGGGACCGCGAGATTTCCGCCGTCGCGGCGTCCTCCATCAGGTTGTGGATGGCCACCGCGCCGTTGCCCGAAATCCACACCGCTGTGTAGGCGACGGCGACGTAGAGGTTCAGGCGCATGCCTGCCTCGGTGACCGTGCCATGGGCGGAGGCGACGTCCAGGAGCTGGTCCGCGGTGACCGAGACTTCCGGGCGCTGCCTGTCCAGCTGGTTCGGCCGCTCGCCCAGAACGGCGTCGAAGACGTCCCGGCAGACCGGCACCAGGTCCGGGTGGGCCACCCAGGAACCGTCAAAGCCGTCGTTCGCCTCGCGGGTCTTGTCCGCGCGCACTTTCTCGAACGCCTGGGCGGTCACCTCGGGTTCGCGGCGGTTGGGAATGACGGCCGCCATGCCGCCCATGGCGAAGGCGCCGCGGTGGTGGCAGGTCTTGACCAGCAGTTCGGTGTAGGCACGCATGAACGGCGCGGTCATGGCCACGGTGGCGCGGTCCGGCAGCACAAAGCGCGAGCCGGCGTCGCGGAAGTACTTGATGATGCTGAACAGGTAATCCCAGCGGCCCGCGTTCAGGCCGGAGGCGTGGTCGCGGAGTTCGTAGAGGATCTCGTCCATTTCGAAGGCTGCGGGGATGGTCTCGATCAGGACGGTGGCGCGGATGGTGCCTTGCGGAATGCCGAGGTAGTCCTGGGCGAAGACGAAGATCTCGTTCCACAACCGGGCCTCGAGGTGGCTCTCCATCTTGGGCAGGTAGTAGTACGGGCCATGGCCGTTCGCCAGCAGCTGCCTGGCGGTGTGGAAGAAATGCAGGCCGAAGTCCACCAGGGCGCCCACGGTGTGTTCGCCGTCGATCAGCAGATGGCGCTCGCCCATGTGCCAGCCGCGCGGGCGGGCGACAACGACGGCCAGCGGGGCATCGGTCCGGAGCGTATATTCCTTCCCCTCGGGGGAGGTGTAGGCCAGGGTGCCCGCCGCGGCGTCGCGGAGGTTCAGGATCGATTCGATCACGTTGGACCAGGTGGGGGTGCTGGCGTCCTCGAGGTCCGCGAGCCAGACCTTGGCCCCGGAGTTCAGGGCATTGATCGCCATCTTGGCCGGTGCGGCCGGGCCCGTCATTTCCACCCGGCGGTCCTGCAGGGCCGCCGGGGCTGGGGCCACCGTCCAGTCGCCCTCACGGATATCGCGGGTTTCCGGCAGGAAATCGAGCCGGCCGGTGCGGGCCACCTCGTCGCGTTTGACCGCGCGGGCCTTGAGCAGATCCCCGCGGGTGGCGGCGAATCGCTGGTGCAGTTGCTCAATGAAGGCCAGCGCCTCGGGAGTGAGGATCTCTTCCGCACGGTCAACGGGGCGGCGGGCTGAAATGGTGAGGGCCATTGTGGTCCTTCCTGGTCGGTGAATCAGGCGGCGAATCAGGCGTGGGTCGGCGCGGAGGCCGGGGCCGTCGCATGGGCGGCCGCGGCAACTGCGGCGGCGACGTCGGCGGCAACGTGGGGGTCGAAAACGCTGGGAATGATGTAGCTGGCATTGAGCTCATCGTCGGCCACCCGGTTGGCGATCGCCGCGGCGGCGGCCACGAGCATCTCGGAGGTGATGTCTGCGGCCCCAGCGTCCAGGAGCCCGCGGAAGAACCCTGGGAAGGCCAGGACGTTGTTGATCTGGTTGGGGAAATCGCTGCGGCCGGTCGCCACCACAGCGGCGTGCCGTGATGCGACCACCGGGTCGATTTCCGGCGTGGGGTTGGCCATGGCGAACACAATAGCGTCCTTGGCCATGGATGCCACCTGTTCTTCGCCGATCACGTGCGGTGCGCTGACGCCGATGAAGACGTCGGCTCCCTTGAGCGCTTCGTGCAGGGTGCCGGAGAACCCTTGTTCATTGGTGTTCTCGGCAATCCAGGTGCGGTGCTCGTCGTTGTACTGTTCGCCGAAGTGGATCGCTCCCGAGCGGCCGGCGGCGATGATGTTGCGGGCCCCCTGCGCCTTGAGCAGCGCAATGATGGCGGAGCCGGCGGCGCCGACGCCCGAAACGACAATCCGGACCTCGGCGAGTTTCTTGTCCACGACGCGCAGGGCGTTGGTCAGGGCTGCCAGCGTGACGATTGCGGTTCCGTGCTGGTCGTCATGGAAGACCGGGATGTCCAGTTCCTCGCGGAGCCGGGTTTCGATCTCGAAGCAGCGCGGCGCGGCGATGTCCTCAAGGTTGACGCCGCCGTAGACCGGGGCGAGTGCCTTGACGATCCGGATGATTTCCTCCGTGTCCTGGGTGTCCAGGCAGACCGGCCAGGCGTCGACGTTGGCGAACTGCTTGAAGAGCGCGGCCTTGCCTTCCATGACCGGCAGCGCGGCGGCCGGGCCGATGTTGCCGAGGCCCAGGACGGCGGAGCCGTCGGTCACGACGGCGATGGTGTTGCGTTTGATGGTCAGGTTCCGGGCGGCCTCGGGGTTTTCGGCGATCGCCAGGCAGACACGGGCGACGCCGGGGGTGTAGGCGCGGGAGAGGTCGTCGCGGTTGCGCAGGGCGACCTTCGGGACAACCTCCAGCTTGCCGCCGAGGTGCATCAGGAAGGTGCGGTCCGAGACGTTCCGGACCGTGACGCCGTCGAGCGCGTTGAGCGCGTCCTTGACGCGTGCGGCGTGGGCGTCGTCCGTGGTGTTGCAGGTGACGTCGACTACCAGGGTCTCGTGGTGGGACTCGGTGACGTCCAGGGCTGTGATCGCGGCGCCGGCGGCTCCGACGGCGGCGGCCAGTTCGCTGGTGGCCGTGACGCTGGACGGAGCCTCCACGCGCAGGGTGATCGAATTTCCGGGGCTGGGATTCGCCATTGAATTTCCTCCTAGTCGGCCCGTTGACGGGCTCTCGCTGAACTCAGTTATTTCGTATTATGGATATTATTATCTACTTTGTGGAAATACAAGCCCCGTAGCCCGTCGACGGCGGGCTGGCGGTACTGTATCTTGGGTCCACTAGGCACTTTTTTCACGATGTGGATAAAATTTGTCGTAAACAACCCCTCAGGAGAGCAAAGTTATGGCGGAAAAAGCCCCCGGAGGCGTGCAGTCCGTTGAACGCGTTTTCGAACTTCTGGAACTGATTACTGATGCCGGCGGTGACGTCACCCTCAGCGAACTCTCGTCCTCCACCGATCTGCCGCTTCCCACCATCCACCGGCTGCTGCGCACCCTCGTCACGCTGGGCTATATCCGGCAGCTGCCGAACCGCCGCTATGCCCTGGGCCCGCGCCTGATCCGGCTGGGCGAGGCGGCGAACAAGCAATTGGGGGCACTCGCGCGGCCGCAGCTCCAGTCCCTCGTGGAACGGCTCGGCGAGACCGCCAACATGGCCGTGCTGGACTCTGACATGGTGATGTACGTGGCCCAGGTCCCGTCCCTGCACTCCATGCGGATGATCACCGAAGTGGGCCGCCGCGGTTACATGCATGCCACAGGCATGGGCAAGGCGATCCTGGCCCAGCTGGACGATGAGACGGTGCGTGGCATCGTCACCCGGAAGGGCATGCCCACCCCCACTCCGAAGAGCATCGGCGACGTCGAGTCCCTGTTCGCCGACTTGAAGCTGATCCGCAGCCGCGGCTATTCCATCGATGAGGAAGAGCAGGAGATCGGCGTCCGCTGCTTCGCGATTGCTATCCCCAATGCGCCGACCCCCGCGGCGATTTCCGTCTCCGGGCCCGTATCCCGGGTGGACGAGTCCTTCGCGGACCGGGCGGTGCCGTTGCTGCGCGAGGCCGCCCTGGCGATTTCCCAGGACCTCAACAAGAGCTGACCTCCAGCGGCCGTGGCGCATTCTGCCAGGCCACGTTGCGGCCCCTTTACCGTCACGGGGAGGGGCCGCAACGCTCATGCCGGCCGGGGGCGCAGGGACTAGTGCCCGGATGTCGCGGCGGACTCCACCGGGACTTCCTTGCCGTCGGAGTCGATCAGTTTGCCGTTCTCATAGCGGTCGCCCTCGGCCAGGCACTGAAGGTCTTCCTCGCGGATGACCCGGCCGGTTCCGGCCACGAAGACCGACTGGTTCTCCGAGTTGCCCTTCTTCAAGTGGTTGAAGAGCAAGTTCAGCGTGATGGCCATGACGGCCGCGGAGCTGATGCCGGAGTGGAAAATCGTTCCGAACCAGCTGGGGAACTTGTCGTAGAAGGTGGGGGCGGCGATCGGGATCATCCCGAAACCGATGGAGGCGGCGACGATGATCAGGTTCATATTGTTCCGGTACTCCACCTTGGCCAGGGTGCGGATGCCGCTCGCGGCCACAGTGCCGAAGAGCACGATCCCCGCACCGCCCAGGACGGCCGTGGGAACCGCCGCGACCACGCGGCCGAGCACCGGCAGCAGGCCCAGCAGCACCAGGATGACACCGCCGGCCGCCACCACGTAGCGGCTCTTGATCTTGGTGACGGCGACCAGGCCAACGTTCTGGGCGAACGCGCTCTGCGTGAAAGAGCCGAAGACCGGCGCCACGAGGCTGGAAACCATATCGGCCCGCAAGCCCGCGGCGATCCGCTTCGAATCGACCCGGGTGCCCACGATCTCGCCGACGGCCAGGATGTCGGCCATCGTCTCGGTCAGGATCACCAGGACCACGATCAGCATGGAGATGATGGCGGCAGCCTCGAAAGTGGGCGCGCCGAGGTGGAACGGCGCGGGGAAGGCGACGATCGGGCCGTCGCCGACCTTCGAGAAGTCCGCCATGCCGGTCACGACGGCGACCCCCGTTCCGGCCACCATGGCCAGCAGGATGGACAGGCGGGAAATGGTGGCGTTGCCGACCTTGCTCAACAGGAGCACGAGGGCCAGGGTAATGGCCGCCAGCCCGATGTTGGCCACGCTCCCGTAGTCCTCCGCCTTCTTGTTCCCGCCCATGGCCCAGTTGGCCGCCACGGGCATCAGCGTGAGGCCGATGGTGGTGATGACTGTGCCGGTGACCACCGGCGGGAAGAACCGGACAATCTTGGAGAACACCGGGGCGATCAGCAACCCGATGGCTGCAGAGGCAATGACGGCGCCGAAGACGGCCGGGAGGCCACCTCCGCCGGTGACGATGGCGACCATGGTCGCCACGCTGGCGAAGGAGACGCCCTGGACCAGGGGGAGCTGGGAGCCGAAGAACGGCAGGCCCAGGGTCTGGAGCAGGGTTGCCAGGCCGCCCATGAAGAGGGCCGCGGCGATCAGGACCCCGACGTCGGCGGGCGCCAGGCCGGCGGCCTGGCCGACGATCAGGGGGACGGCGATGATGCCGCCGTACATGGTCAGGACGTGCTGGAAGCCGTAGGCGAAGCTGCTTCCGACGGAGAGCCGTTGGTCTTCGGGGCGCGGAGTGCCGCCGGAGCCGCCGGAGCCTCCGGTGCCGCCGGTGCGTGGCAGCCGGGCGGTCAGTTTCTTGCGTGCGTTCATGGCAGACCTTCTTGGTTCATGGCGGACGTCGTCGTCCGGCTAACAATGTCTGGCTAACGTTTACTTGAGTGCCGGCGCCGGAAGCCCGGGCCGGCCTGTTCGGGAGTCCTAGCAGAAGCCGGCGATCCCGGACCAGGCGATCTCGGCCGGTGCAGCGTCTTCACGCTGGACCGTGGCCTCGATCAGGCCGTAGGGGCGGTCGGCGGCAAAGAAGACCTCGTTGGGGTTGTCGAGGCCAAAGGGCGAGAGGTCAACGAGGAAGTGGTGCTTGTTGGGCATGGAGAACTTAATCTCGTCGATCTCGGTGTGCGCTTCAAGGACCTTGGCGCCCATGTCGAAGAGGGTCTGCTGCAGGGCGTGGGAGTACTTTTCGCTGAACCCCTCCAGCAGCAGGCTCTTGACGTCCTCGTAGCTCTTGTTGAAGTCGAACGTGCCGAAATCGGTGCCGGCCTTGAAGCGCCAGCGGGCCGATACGTCCGTGGCGAGGATGCGGTCGGACGTTTCCGGGAGGGTGGTGTACTTGTCCCGCGGGAAGCCGCTGAACCCGGACTGGGTCGACTTCAGCACGGTGAGGTCCTTGAGCCCGGCGATGAGGTGCTCGGTACCGCCGTCGCGGACAAGAACCGCGGTGCGGACTTCCTGGCCGCTGCGGACGAAAGAGTGGTCGTGCCCGGCCCCGTGGGCCTGGATCCGGTCCCATTTGTAGGACTCGGCCGCCCAGCGGCCGCCGGTGACCCAGCCGAAGTTCGAGGTAAAGTGCTTGCCCAGCCGCAGCAGGAAGGCTTCCGGGGAGCCGATGCCGTCCCGGGCGAAGGCGTAGATCGTGTTCTTTTGGGTGTCCGTGGCTACCACATGGCTGTTGTCGCCTTCGAGGTGGGCCGCCGCGAAGTCCCCCCGCAGCTGCGAGGTGACGTTCAGGTCTTCGATTTCATGGCGGTCGGCGTCCCTGGTGATCTTGACGACCCGGACTTCGGCTTTTCCGTACTGGTTGTGGCCGAGGACGATCTTGTTGCTCATGGTCTGATTCCCAACTTCAGGTATGTGGCACCAAAGTCCCACATAGAAATTAAGCGCTTGTTTCCTGCGCGTTTCTCATTCCGTCGGCCCACAAAAAAGAGCCGACATCAGTTGATGCCAGCTCATTACGACCCTGCCTGCTGCTCCCAGGTTACGTGACCTGCGCCACGAATTGGGATTAAGCGTAGCCCGGACCCGGCGTGGTGTACATCACTTTTCGAAAAATCCGTTTGTGACCGCGGTGGCCGCAGCCCTTGACCGCCGACTCCGGAGGCTTCTAGTCTTTTCCACATAACAATAAATTATTTCCAAATTGCGGAACTGCACTGAAGTGATCCGACCCGGTGCGAGGAAGCGGCCACACAATGAACGAGGAGGAGTCCATGGACTCGCAGGAGAAGGACAGCGCCATTGAATTTCCGGCGCCCGGGCAGGAGCTGTACCTGCCGTTCGGCGCGACGGACTTCGGTGCTACGGACCCGGACTTCTACATTCCGGCCGACTGCGAGCGGAGGGACCGCGGGTTTTCCCGATGGCTCCGCGCGCTGCCGCTCTTTGGCCGGTAGGCGTTACTTGGGGCGGTAGGGCGTTGGCGTGAAGACCCGGAAATAGAGATTTCACATAACGAAACCGGGCTTCCATCAACTAGGGCGCGCCGCGCAGACGTCCCGGTGCTACTGTCGATCTTGCCAACGGCGGGCAGCCCGATCCCGGGAAGCTATCTACCAGGCGCAACCTTCAAGGCACATGCTGAAGACTGGTCACCGTCGCATCCGGCCCTTGCGTTCCCGTCGCGGTGTACCGGCTTCCGCAGGTTAGGGAGTGGCAGCATGACTACAGCCGATACGGCCCGGAAGTTCCTGGCGAGATCCATCGAGTTGGCCACGGCCAACGTCCTGAACGGCGGCGGCCCGTTCGGCGCTGTGGTGGTCACTGCGGACGGGCAAGCGTTCGAAGGCGTCAACCGCGTCACCGCCACCAACGATCCCACGGCGCACGCCGAGGTCACGGCCATCCGGCGGGCCTGCAGCGAACTGGGCAACTTCGATCTCAGCGGAGCCACGCTCTACTGCAGCTGCGAGCCGTGCCCTATGTGCCTGGCGTCCGCGCTGTGGGCGCGGGTGTCACGAGTGGTGTTCGCCGCGGACCGGCACGATGCCGCGTCCGCGGGGTTCGATGACGCCGTCTTCTACGAATACTTCGAAAACGATCAGCGCGACGCGCTCATGCCGGTGGGCAGGCTGGAACTGACAGACCCGCAAGCTCCCGCGGCCCTGGATCCCTTCAACGCCTGGAACTCGTTCGAGTCCAGGACCGACTATTAGCGCCGGGGACTGCGGCCATGTTGGATCTGCTCCCGCACTTAGGCACATGGCGGCCTGCCGTGCCCGGGCAGCGCTGCGCGGTGGCCACCGTGGTGGGCGCTGCCGGATCGGTGCCGCGGCCCGTGGGCACGTCCATGTTGGTCTCGGAGACCGGGGAGGTGCTGGGAAGCCTGTCGGGCGGCTGCGTTGAAGGGGCCGTTGTGGAGGCGGCCCTGGAGGCACTGCGCGACGGCCGGTCGCGCCGGGAGTTCTTCGGCTACAGCCCCGAGGACGCGTTCGCCGCCGGACTGACCTGTGGTGGTGGGCTGGAAATCCACATCGAGCCTCTGGGCGCAGGGCCCGGCCGGCTATGGCTGGACAGCCTGGCCGGCCTGGCCAAGCGGCATCCGGCCGGCGGGGCGGCGCTGATCCGCAGGGTGGACGCCGGCGGAGGCGGCGCCGTCGTGGTTCCTGACCCGGCGGCTTTCCAGGTACTGGAGTCGGCCGAGCTCGCCGCGCTGCTGGGAACGGGCGGTTCCGCCGGTGCCGGGCGCGTACTGCTGGCCGCGGCAGCCCAGCTGGAACCGCTGCTGAGGGGAGGCCGTACCGGACTGGTCCGGATCGCGCCCGCGGGGGACTGCCAGCCGGAACCCGTGAGCCTGCTGGTGGAGAGCCGGCTGCCGGCGGCGCGCCTGCTGATCTTCGGCGCCAATGACTTCGGTGCGGCACTCCTGCCGGCCGCGAAACTCCTGGGCTTCCACGTCACGGTGTGCGATGCTCGCCCGGCGTTCGCGCAGCAGGACAGGTTCAGCGCCGCGGACGAGGTGGCCACTGCCTGGCCGCACCGGTATCTGGCGGACCAGGCGCAGGGTGGCCGCACCGACGCCCGTACGGCGATCTGCGTTCTCACGCACGATCCCAAATTCGATGTCCCGCTCCTGCAGGCCGCCCTCGGCCTGGACGTGGCCTATGTCGGCGCCATGGGGTCCAGGCGCAGCCACCGCGCGCGGATCGATGCCCTGCGGCAGGCCGGTGTGGCCGACGGGGACTTGGCCCGGCTGCACTCACCCATCGGCCTGGACCTCGGGGCCGTCACACCGGAAGAGGTCGCGGTGTCCATCACGGCAGAACTCGTGGCCAGCCGGAGCAAAGCCGCCGGCCTGGCCCAGGGCAGCGTGTCCCTGAAGGATGTCAGCGGCCCCATTCACCATTACGCCGCAAGTCATCACGACAGCGGTCATCACGCCAGCAGCCATCACGACAGTAGCCATCACGACAGCAGCGCCGGCATGCCGGAACCTCAGGAGGCCCAGTGGACATGAACACCATCGAGGCCGTGGTCCGCACCGCGGATCCGGCGCAGTGGCGCGAAGGCGACGCCTGGCTCGCGGGGGGCACCGTGCTTTTCTCCGCCGGGAGCCCCGGCCCCGGACAGGAACCGCTCCGGCGTCTCCTGGACCTCGGCTTCACGGACTGGACACCCCTGGCCGTCTCGGCGGCGGGCATCGAGCTGGCGGCAACCTGCACCATCGCGCAACTGTATGCCTTCCCTGATTCGGACGCTGGCCGGGGACTGGCCGGGGACTGGCCCGGCGTGGAGCTCGTCCGCCCCTGCTGCGAGTCCTTCGTGGCCTCCTTCAAGGTCTGGACCATGTCCACCGTGGGCGGCAACCTGTGCACCTCCCTGCCGGCCGGGCCCATGATCTCGCTCTGCGCGGCGCTCGACGGCACGGCTACCATTTTGGGCCCCGGCGGCGCCCGCCGCACGCTCCCCGTGCTGGAGTTCGTCACGGGCGACGGGACCAACGCCCTCGCTCCCGGCGAGCTCCTGCGCAGCGTGAGCCTGCCGGCGGCGGCCCTGTCCTCCCGGGTGGCCTTCCGCCGGCTGTCGCTGAGCAACCTGGGCAGGTCCGCGGTGCTGCTGATCGGAAGGCTCGACGCCGGCGGCTCCCTGGTCCTGACCGTCACCTCAGCCACCAAACGCCCCGTGCAGCTGCGCCTGACGTCCTCCGCGGCGGCGCTCGCCGACGCCCTCTCCGCCTCATTGGATGCCGCCATCCCCGATGAGCTGTACCAGGACGACGTCCACGGCCTGCCCGCCTGGCGCAAGGACATGACGTACCGGCTGGCCCATGAAATCCGGGCCGAGCTCACCGCACCGGCAGGCCGTGATCCGCTACGCGTATCCGGTGATTTCTGGCCGCCGCGGGGCAAGCCCTTAAGCGCCGGGTCCCGGACGGAAGAGGCCTGAACATGTCAATCGAGATCAACGGCAGCCCGGCGCAGGCCGAACCCCGTCCCGGGCAGTGCCTGCGGACGTTCCTTCGCGAACAGGGGAACCTCGGCGTGAAAAAGGGCTGCGACGCCGGCGACTGCGGCGCGTGCACCGTGCATGTGGACGGGGTGCCGGTGCACAGCTGCATTTATCCCGCAGTCCGCGCCGAGGGCCGCGCCGTCACCACGGTGGAAGGGTTGGCCGCCACCTGCGCCTCCGGCGGATCCGATGACCCCGACGGCACCGCACTCCATCCGATGCAGCAGCAGTTCCTGGACCGGCAGGGCTTCCAGTGCGGTTTTTGCACGGCCGGCATGGTGATGACGGCCGCGACCTTCGATGACGAGCAGAAGGCGGACCTGCCGCGGAACCTGAAGGGCAACCTGTGCCGGTGCACTGGGTACACGGCCATCGAGGACGCCGTCTGCGGGAGGGCGAGCCAGCCGGACACCCCTGGTACGGACACCCCTGGTACGGACACAGCATCGGAGGGGCGCGGCCGGCCGGAGCCGCGACCCGGACAACTGGGCGACGACGTTCCGGCACCCGCCGGCCTCGCCATCGTCACGGGGCAGGCCCGCTACACCCTGGACGTCCCGGCCGAAGAACTGCCCGGGCTGCTGCACGTGAAGCTGCTGCGCTCCCCGCATGCCCACGCCCGGATCCGCTCCATCGACGCCGCGGCCGCGCTGGCGATTCCCGGCGTCGCGGCGGTCTTCACCCACGAAGACTCCCCGGCGCAGCTGTTTTCGACCGCGCAGCACGAGCTCTACACCGACGATCCTGACGACACCCGCGTGTTCGATGACGTGGTGCGGTTCATCGGCCAGCGGGTCGCGGCCGTGGTCGCCGGCACGGTGGCGGCGGCGGAGGCAGGCGTGCGGGCCCTGAAGGTCGACTACGAGGTACTGGACGCCGTCTTCACCCCGGAGAACGCCATGCTCCCCGGGGCCCCCGCCCTCCATGGGGACAAGGACGCAGCCGCGGCCCGCATCAGCCAGCCCGAACGGAACGTCGTGGCCGAGCTGCATTCCGAGCTCGGCGATGTGTCGGCCGGTTTCGCCGCGGCGGACTTCATCCACGAACACACCTACCGGACCCAACGGGTGCAGCACATGGCGCTCGAAACCCATGCCTCCATCGCCTCCTTCGGCAGCGACGGGCGGCTGCTGATCCGCACGTCCAGCCAGGTCCCGTTCCTGGTGCGGCGGACCCTGTGCCGGGTATTCGGCCTGCCGGAAGAGCAGATCCGGGTGGTGGCGGGACGGGTAGGTGGCGGCTTTGGCGGCAAGCAAGAGGTGCTCACCGAGGACGTCGTGGCGCTGGCAGCCCTGAAGCTCAACCGCCCCGTGCAGCTTGAATTCACCCGGACCGAACAGTTCACCGCCGCCACCACCAAGCATCCCTTCACCATCCATCTCAAGGCCGGCGCCAGCCGCGACGGCAGGCTGACGGCACTGAAGCTGGAGGTGCTCACCAACACCGGCGCCTACGGCAACCACGCGACCGGGGTCATGTTCCACGGCTGCGGCGAGTCGCTGGCGGTGTACAGGTGCGCCAACAAGAAAGTGGACGCCCACGCCGTCTACACCAACACCGTGCCGGCGGGTGCCTTCCGCGGCTATGGGCTCAGCCAAATGATCTTCGCGATCGAATCAGGCATCGACGAGCTCGCGACGGGGATCGGCATGGACCCCCTGGAGTTCCGCCGCCGGAACATGGTCCGGGAAGGCGACGACATGCTTTCCATCCGCGACGAGCCCCAAGAGGACGTCCGCTACGGCAGCTACGGCCTGGACCAGTGCATAAAGCTGGTGGAGGACGCCCTGGCCCGTGGACAGGAACGCTACCGCGCGGCCGGCCTCGACAGGCTGGACCCTGACTGGGTCCTCGGGGAGGGGACGGCCCTGTCCATGATCGACACCGTCCCGCCACGCGGCCACTTTGCCCATTCCAGGCTCCGGCTGCTGCCCGACGGGACGTACGCCGCCGACGTCGGGACGGCAGAATTCGGCAACGGCACCACCACCGTCCACACGCAGCTCGCGGCCACCGCGCTGTCCACCACTGCCGCCCGGGTCACTGTGCGGCAGTCCGACACCGACCTCGTGGACCACGATTCCGGTGCGTTCGGATCTGCCGGCACCGTGGTGGCGGGCAAGGCGACGCTGGCCGCCGCAGAGGAGCTCGCCCTCCGCATCCGCGTCTTCGCCGCCGGCAGCCGCCGCGTGCAGCCCTCCGGCTGCGTGCTGGAGCAGGATGCCGTTCTCTGCGAGGGAACGCGGGTGCCGCTCACGGAGATTTACGACGCCGCGGAGCAGGCCGGCGTCGAGCTCGCCGCCGAAGGGCGCTGGGGCGGGACCCCGCGCTCAGTGGCGTTCAACGTCCAGGGCTTTCGGGTGGCAGTGAACACCGGGACAGGGGAGTTGCGGATTCTGCAGAGCGTGCAGGCTGCCGATGCCGGCGTGGTGGTCAATCCGCGCCAGTGCCGCGGCCAGATCGAAGGCGGGATCGCGCAGGCCCTCGGCTCCGCGCTCTACGAGGAGGTCAAAGTGGACGACGCCGGCCGCGTGAGAACGGACGTCCTGCGGCAGTACCACGTCCCCGCCTTCGCCGACGTGCCGCGCAGCGAGGTCTACTTCGCCGACACCAGCGACAAGCTGGGCCCGCTGGGTGCGAAGTCCATGAGCGAGAGCCCGTTCAACCCGGTGGCGCCGGCGCTCGCGAATGCCATCCGGAACGCCACCGGCGTGAGGTTCTCCGAGCTGCCGATCTCCCGGGACAAGATCTACCTGGGCCTGAAGGAAGCAGGGCTGGTCCCTTCCCGGGGAGCGCCCTGAATGGCCGATCCCGCGATCCGGGCCTTCGTCGATCGGCTGGCGTCCGTGCAGACCGGGCCGGACTGCCAGAACTTCTTTGATTCTGCCGCTGCCGGCAATGCCGTGCGCCGCCGGAACCTGGAGCTCTATCTGCAGGAAATGCTGGACCGGCGCCCGAAGGTGCTGCTGCTGGGCGAAGCGCCGGGATTCCGGGGCATGAGGATCACCGGGATTCCCTTCACAAACCGCTCCATGCTCGAAGGCCCTGCCAACGAGTTTGGGCTGTTTGGGCCGGGGAAGGGGTACGTGCTTCCGACCKATTCCGAAGGCATGGCCGCGGAACCGACGGCCACGGTGATGTGGCAGGTCCTGGCGGAGCTGGAGTTCCTGCCCCTGCTGTGGAGTGCCTGCCCGTGGCACACCCACGTGCCCGGGCGGCCGCTGTCCAACCGCACGCCAAGGGCTTCCGAGGCCGCCCTTGGAACTCCGTTTTGGCAGGCATTGATCGAGGCGTTTCGCATCGAAACCGTGGTGGCCGTGGGCAATGTGGCGCACCGCAGCCTGCAGCGGAGCGGCCTGGACGTCCCGAAAATCAGGCATCCGGCCCATGGCGGCAGGGCCGGGTTCAAGCGTGGCCTGCAGGAGCTGTTGGCTTAATCGAGGAGGTGCAGCTGGTCGGGTGAGTCGAGGTCCTCGCCGCCGGAGAGGTCGCTGCAGTCCACCAGATCAACCAGGTCCGGGTGGGTCCGCAGGAAGACACGTGCTCCGGCGTCGCCCGCCGCTGTTTTCGCGGCTTCAGCGCGAAGTCCGGCGTCGAGCAGCAGCGGATGTCCCCGCTGCAGCTTCCCCTCCGCATCGCGGTAGGCGGCCGCCGTCGCCCGGCCCGGCCGGTGGGCTGCCAGCAGCCGGGCCACGGTCTCCGGGGTGAGGCCGGGCTGGTCCACCAGCGCGATGAGCACATGGTCCTCGGGGGCCGCCGCGGCAACTCCCGTCCGGAACGAACTGCCCATTCCGGTGTCCCAGCCAGGGTTGTCGATGACCCGGTGACGGCTGAGGTCGGTAGCGGCGCGGACCGTTGCCGCGTCCGCGCCGAGGACTGTCACAACTTCCCGGCAGCCGCCCGCGAGCAGCACGTCAGCAAGCACTTCGACCAGTGTGCGGCCATGGAAGGGGAGCAGCGCCTTGGGCCCGAGTCCCAGCCGCGTCCCGGCTCCGGCGGCCAGCAGCACCGCCGTCGTTGATCCCGCCGTCGTGAGCGGTTCCGATGAGTCAGCCATGGTCCCAGCCTATGCACCCGGATGGCAGTTGGCGGCAGTCCCGGGGCGGAACACTGCCCGTCAACCGCCCACTCGATGGCGTCAGGCGTCGCCACCCGCTCCGCCGGTGGTCCCTGCGGTGACATCCAGGAGCTTGTAGCGGTCCATCGCATAGGCGGGCACCCCGCCGTCGACCTCTCCGCGCGAGGCCAGCAGCTGCAGGGTCTTCACCACAATCGAGTGCGTGTCGTTCTTGAAGAAGCGGCGTGCCGCGGCGCGGGTGTCCGAGAAGCCGAAGCCGTCCGCGCCAAGTGAGGCGAACTGGTGCGGCAGGAACTGGCGGATCTGGTCCGGCACGGCCTTCATGTAGTCCGTGACTGCCACGATCGGACCGGTGGCGCCGGCGAGCTGCTGGGCCACGAACGGGACGCGGGCCGGCTGGCCGGGGTTGAGGAAGGCCTCTTCCTCTGCTGCGAGCCCGTCCCGCCGCAGTTCGGTCCAGGAGGTCACGGACCAGACATCGGCGGAGACGCCCCAGTCCTCGGCGAGGATCCGCTGGGCTTCGAGGGCCCAGGGAACGGACACGCCGGAGGCCAGGATCTGGCTCTTGGGCCCTTCCGCGCCCGACGCCGACACCCGGTAGATGCCTTTCAGCACGCCGTTGACATCGAGGTTCTCGGGTTCGGCCGGCTGGAAGATCGGCTCGTTGTAGACCGTGAGGTAGTACATGAGGTTCCGGTCTTCCGACTCCGGACCGTACATCCGCTCCAGGCCGTCCCGGATGATGTGGCCCATTTCGTACCCGTATGCCGGGTCGTAGGTGATGACGGCCGGGTTGGTCGCGGCCAGGACGGGGGAGTGCCCGTCGGCGTGCTGCAGGCCTTCGCCGGTCAGCGTGGTGCGGCCGGCGGTGGCGCCGATGATGAACCCGCGGGTCATCTGGTCCGCGGCGGCCCAGAAGGAATCGCCGGTGCGCTGGAACCCGAACATGGAGTAGAACACGTAGACCGGGATGAGCGGTTCGCCGTGAGTGGCGTAGGACGTGCCCGCGGCGGTGAACGCGGCCACGGCCCCGGCCTCATTGATGCCCGGGTGGATCAGCTGGCCCTTGGCCGATTCCTTATAGGCAAGGACCAAATCCCGGTCCACGGACAGGTAGCCCTGGCCATCCGGGTTGTAGATCTTCGCCGTCGGGAAGAACGCGTCCATGCCGAACGTGCGGGATTCATCTGGCACGATCGGGACGATGCGGTGTCCGAAGTTCTTGTCCCGGAGTAGGTCCTTGAGCAGGCGGACGAAGGCCATGGTGGTGGCGGCCCGTTGCTTCCCGGAACCTCTTTTGGCCACCTCATATGTTGCGGGATCGGGAAGTTCCACGGGCGCGTGGTCCGGCCGCCGCTCGGGGACGAAGCCGCCGAGTTCCTTGCGGCGGCCCATCAGGTACTGGATCTCGGGGGAGTCCATGCCGGGGTGGTAGTACGGCGGCCGGTAGAGGTCCGCTTCCAGCTGCTCGTCGGTGATCGGGATGCGCAGGTGGTCGCGGAAGGCCTTGAGGTCCGCGAGGGTGAGCTTCTTCATCTGGTGGGTCGCGTTGCGGCCCTCGAAGTGCGTGCCCAGGCCGTAGCCCTTGACCGTGTGGGCCAGGATGACSGTGGGCTTGCCCTTGAACTCGGTCGCGGCCTTGTAGGCGGCGTAGACCTTGTTGTAGTCGTGGCCGCCGCGCTTGAGGTTCCAGATCTGGTCGTCGGTCAGGTCCTGGACCATTTCCTTGGTCTGCGGGGTCTTGCCGAAGAAGTGTTCGCGGACGAACGCGCCGGACTCGGCCTTGTACGTCTGGTAATCGCCGTCGACGGTCTCGTTCATGATCTTCACCAGCGAGCCGTCCTCGTCMTTGGCCAGCAGGTCATCCCACTCCCGGCCCCAGACCACCTTGATGACGTTCCAGCCGGCGCCGCGGAAGAAGGCCTCGAGTTCCTGCATGATCTTGCCGTTGCCGCGCACGGGTCCGTCGAGGCGCTGGAGGTTGCAGTTGATCACGAAGTTCAGGTTGTCGAGCTTGTCGTTCGCGGCGAGCTGGACCAGCCCGCGGGACTCGGGCTCGTCCATTTCGCCGTCACCCAGGAACGCCCAGACCTGCTGGTCCGAGGTGTCCTTGATGCCGCGGTTGTGCAGGTACCGGTTCGACTGGGCCTGGTAGATCGCGTTCATCGGCCCGATGCCCATCGAGACCGTGGGAAATTCCCAGAACTCCGGCATCAGCCGCGGGTGCGGGTAGGAGGACAGGGCGTGGCCTTCCTTGGACTTCTCCTGCCGGAAGCCGTCCAGGTCCTCCTCGGACAGCCGGCCTTCCATGAAGGCGCGGGCGTACATGCCGGGGGAGGCGTGGCCCTGGAAGAAGACCTGGTCCCCGCCGCCGGGGTGGTCCTTGCCGCGGAAGAAGTGGTTGAACCCGACCTCGTACAGGGTCGCGGCCCCGGCGTAGGTGGAGATGTGCCCGCCGACGCCGATATCGGCGCGCTGGGCCCGGTGCACCATGACCGCGGCGTTCCAGCGCAGCCAGGCCCGGTACTTGCGTTCGATTTCCTCGTCCCCGGGGAACGCCGCTTCCTGGTCCACCGGGATGGTGTTGACGTAGTCCGTGGTGGTGACCATCGGRACACCCACGCTCTGCGCSCCGGCCCGCTGGAGCAGGCTGCGCATAATGTACTGGGCACGCTCGGTGCCCTGTTCCTGAATCAGGGTATCCAGGGACTCCAGCCATTCGGCGGTCTCTTCCGGATCACGATCAGGCAGCTGGTTTGTCAACCCGCTGAGGATATGGGAGGTATCTTCTCCTGCAGCCACGTCCAACCTCTCTTTGAGCGCATCTATCGGCACCCTCAGCTCCGGGCAGGGTGACTGCCTGGCGTGAACGCGACGTGTGCGACATATCGGTTACAACAGCCCGGTCGTATGCGCCGGGCAAGGTCCAATCACGGTACGCCTGCCTGTAATTAGCAGGGCGGTTGCCCGCGCAGGCGTAGTCGTCATCAGCCACTCTAGCCGTGCGCGCTGGCGGATGCGTAGCCGCCCCATGGACCCGCCGCCGTATTTCACGGGCATACTGGTTGTGTGACGAAGCACTGCCCGGCAGCCTTCGGATCGTCTCGTGTGACGCAGAATATGGCGGATCGCGGGGCCAACAGCTTGAAGCGAGAGCTCAAAGGGTGTTGGCTTGGAGTAATGGAAATCACTAGTGCCATTGAAAACATGAAGCAATTCACAAAGCATAGGAGCAACACGTGAGCGAGGCCGACGCCGCCACTTCGGTAAATGTGGCGGAGAAACTGGGTTTCAAAGACGGGGACCTGATTCAGGAATTCGGTTATGACGACGATGTCGACTTCGACTTGCGAGACGATATCGAAGATCTCACGGGCTCTGAGCTTCTCGACGAGGACGATCACGAGGTGGTCGATGCCGCCATTCTTTGGTGGCGGGCAGGTGACGGAGACCTTGTTGACACCCTGGTCGATTCGCTGACCACTCTCACCGAGGGCGGCGTTGTGTGGGTCCTGACTCCCAAGTCCGGCCGGGACGGCTACGTGTCGCCGGCGGACATCCAGGACGCCGCGCCCACCGCAGGGCTCCACTACACCACCTCCGCCGGCGTCTCGAAGGACTGGAGCGCCACCCGGCTGGTCACGCGGAAGAACAAGTGACCCAAGCGGTCCAGCAGGAAGCCTCCGGGCCGGCCGCCGCCGTCGCGCCCGTTCCCGCTGTCGGCGATTTTGCCCCGGATTTCGAGCTCGCCAATCAGTTCGGCGAGCCGGTAACCCTCTCGGACTTCCGCGGGCGCAATGTCGTCATTGTCTTTTATCCCTTCGCTTTCTCCGGCATCTGCACCGGGGAACTGTGCGAAATCCGGGACAATCTGGCCCTGTTCGAAGATGCCGATGCCGCCGTGCTGGCAGTCTCGGTTGACAGCAAGTTCGCCCAGCGGGCCTACGCCGAAAAGGAAGGCTACGGCTTCGACCTGCTCGCCGACTTTTGGCCGCACGGCGCCGTGGCCTCGGCGTATGGGGTGTTCGACCCTGAGAGCGGCATGGCGCTGCGCGGCACCTTCATCATCGACGCGGCGGGAATTGTCCGCTACGTCGTGGTGAATCCCCGCGGCCAGGCCCGGGACCTTGCCGAATACCGGACTGCCCTCGCGGGACTCGGCGGGAACTGATCCGGTGAGGCAGCGGCGGCCAGGAATCGGGATGACCGGGTTTGCCAGCCTCCCGCCGGTCACGGCCGCCGGGACCGCCGCTGAGCTCCGGCGCAGCGAACTCGGGATCCTGCAGGACATCCACGGCCTCCTGTCCGGGCTACCGTTCGCCGTGCTGACCGGCGCTGGCCTGAGTACGGATTCGGGCATCCCGGACTACCGCGGCCCGGGCGCCGCGCCGCGGACCCCCATGACCTACCAGGAGTTCATCGGCGCACCCGGAAACCGGCAACGCTACTGGGCCCGCAACCACATCGGCTGGTCGCACCTGCGCCGGGCGGATCCCAACGACGGCCACGCCGCGGTGGCCCGGCTGGAGCAGCGGGGACTGCTCACCGGACTCATTACCCAGAACGTGGACCGGCTCCACGAGGACGCCGGCAGCGTCAACGTGGTGGACCTGCACGGCCGGTTCGACCAGGTTGTGTGCCTGGACTGCCACCGGCGCTTCAGCCGCCGGATGCTGGCCAGTGTCCTTGAGGAACTCAACCCCGGGTTCCTGGAACGGGCCCAGGCCGCCGGGGTGGTGGAAATGGCTCCCGACGCCGATGCCGCAGTCGAGGACTCCGGACTCATCGAATCGTTCGTCGTCGCCCGCTGTCCCGCCTGCGGGGGAACCTTGAAACCGGACTTTGTGTACTTCGGCGAAAACGTGCCCAAGGACCRCGTTGAGCGCTCTTACGCCATGGTGGACGCGGCCCGGGCGCTCCTGGTGGCAGGTTCGTCGCTCACCGTGATGAGCGGCCTGCGATTTGTCCGCCACGCCGCGAAACAGGGAAAAGCCGTGGTCATCATCAACAGGGGACCGACCCGCGGGGACGGCCTCGCCACCATCAAGCTGGAGGCAGGCGTCAGCGGGGCCTTGACCTGGCTCGCCGCCGAGCTGCCGCCACTGTAGCGGAGGGCCGGGCGGATTGGCTTGGCGATTGGCGCTTGGCCGGTGACATCCGGTACAGTAGCTGTTCGTTGGTTGAAGCGCTGAGGCGCGGATTCCGCGGTTTGGGTCTTTAGCTCAGCTGGTAGAGCGCCACGTTTACACCGTGGATGTCATCGGTTCGATCCCGGTAGGACCCACCACAGAAAACCCCGTCATTTCGGACCAAATGGTCCGCAAAAACGGGGTTTTGTGCTTCCGGTAGACCGGCTCAGGCGCTTTTCGGCGCCGATTCGTTGGGGCCGCTGATGGGCGCTACGTTCCCTTCAAGCAGGGCATATGCGTTGGCGAGCCGTTGCACGGCCTGCGACTGGTTGGTTGAAACGCCAACCTTCACGATCGAATCCAGCACAATAGCTTTCGCCTTCTCCAGTTTCTGAGCGTTCGATTCAGCCATGTTGGATTCCCTTTGGTTCTTCCAAGGCGCCCTGTGCGCCCCGGCACGGGACCGAACTTATCACTTGCCCCGCCTAATTCGGGAAATCTCCGTCATTATTGACACCGCATGCCTGCGCTATGCGGTTCGCGGGCAGGCCGGCGATACAGTTGAACGGGACGTTGAGACAATTTTGCGGAGGATCATGTTTTACGGAGTCACTCGCTACAGCCTCTTCTCACCCGGATCGCAGTCGTGGAAAACGTCCAGCAGCGGTGTCTTCAAGACTCCCGAAGAGTACATGGGGTATCTCTTTTCGGAACGACGGCTTGAGTTGCGGGAGGAAATGTTCTTCACCCGTTCCGTGCCGGCGCTGGCCGCCATGGCTGAAGATTACGACTACAAACACTTCGTTCTGTATTCCAGCCTTCTGCCGCAGCGCCATCAGGAGGTGCTGCTCGCGGCCGCGGCCCACTACCCGTTCCTGGTCCCGGTGGAATGGAACGACGTCGTCCGGGGAACTGGCATCGAAGAAGTGAAGCCCCTGATTGAGCAGGACCTCGCCAGCAAGTTCGACGCCGACGCCGGCGTGCAGCCGGTCGCGTGGTTCCGCCTAGACGACGACGACGTGCTCGCCACCAACTACCTGACACGGCTTGCAAGCTACCGGGCCTTAAGCAATGTCGGCATGGCCGTGTCCTTCGGCCTCGGCCTGACAGCCTACAAGGCCGACAGCGAACTGGTGAACCTTCGGGAGTACTACCACCCGAAGTCGGCGCAGGGCATGGCCTTCGTCGCTGCATTCGACCCGATCCGGGGCCGGCTCGAAATCAACACACCCGGTCCGCATCACGGTGTGGACCGGGTGATGCCGACCATCCTTGATTCCCGGGAGCACATGTTCTTCCAAGTGCGTCACGGCGATCAGGACTCAACGCTCAGCACCACCCCTTATGAACGCGCCGTCGCATCCTTGGCGCGGCTGGACAAACTTCCGGCTCTGCGGGCGGAAGGGATCTCCGCAGATAGGTGGCCAACCCTCTACCAAGACATCATCCGCGGTGAGCCCGCGGCGCATGAGCTGTCCTTCCCCGGCGCGGAACTCCTACGCCTGTCCCAAGAGACCGCGCTGGTGTTTCCCCTGGACCCGGAGATTACCCAGGGGCTGCTTGAGTTCGAGTTTGAGTTCGAGTCAGCGCAGCAGCTCAACGGGGCTTTTGCCGTCATCTCGTACGAGCTCAGTGCTGCAGAAGGCGTGGACGTTGAGGAACTGGGACTCAAACTTGGGCTGCGATCAAGCCCCGATTACGGATTGTACCGGCTGGCCTGGTCGCGCGAATCCCGCGGGGTGGTGCGCCACAGCCTGCCCCTGCCAGAAGGCCTTACGATTGCGGGCATCGCGCTGCGGGGCAAGAAGATACAGCCGGCAGATGTCTTCATCCGTTGGTGCGAGCCGCGTGTAGTGTCCTTGCACGCCGCCGACTACTACTGAGAGTCCGACGCCGGCCCGCGCTCCGAAAATGTCCGGGACCTAAAATGTCAGGGCTTAACCCTAATGTGACGGGCATGGAGCACGTAATGGTGAAGACAGGCCCGGACGGGCGGCCCCTGGCGGTAGTCCGCGGGGGCAGGGAATGGTTGATCGGGGTCGAGCCGGTCCGCTGGTTCGAACGGGTCAGCTGGTGGGAGGCCGAGCGCCGGATGCCCAAGGGCCTGAGCCGCGTTGACGTCGAGGTCTGGCAGGTCCAGGCAAGGCTTGGCCGCAACCGGGGATCGGCCCTGACCACCATGGAACTGATCCGGGACGGCCTCGGCGGCGGCTGGCGGCTCCGGGAAGCGGTCGCGGACGCCGCGTAAGATGGCGGGGCGGGCAACGATCGGCCGGTCCCGCCGGCTTCTGATGGTGGTCCCGGACACCGGCTCAACCCGGGCATTGGAAAAGCCTTCCACCGCGACTATTGGGGGATGCCGCGGTGGAAGGCTTGTAATGAATATACCGTGAACGTTTGGAAATGTGAAACACCGACGGCGTTTCACCGCGGCAGAATTACGCCATTCGATGGCCTATTCGCAGGCCCCGGGACCCTGCCGCCTAGGATGTTTTCATGACCGCCACGAGTGCCCGCCGAATCGCCAGAGTCCGCCCCCTTTCCCGTGCTGCCGACGACGAACACTTCTTTGTCACCAACGACGCACCGGACTTTGCCAGTGCGGCCGGCCGGGTGTGGACGGTAGCCACCTCTCCGTTCCCTGGCTCTGTGGCCAATGCCGGCAGCCGGCCGCGCGGCGGCTGGGAAATCGGCGCGACGGTGGATGAGGCATCGTTTACGTTCCTCGCGCCCAGCGTCCCGGCCAACGTCCTGGGCATGGCGCACAATACCGGCCGCGCAGGCCGCGACCTTCCGCCGCAGGCCTTCCACAAGGCGGCGACCAGCGTGGTCGGTCCGGGCGATGCAATTGAACTCCGGCCGGGGGTGGGTCGCGTCGAGCCTGAGGCCGAACTGACAATCGTCATCGGGCGCAAAGCCCGCGGATTGACGCCCGGCAACGCCAAGAGCGCAGTCCTGGGATACACCATCGGAAACGACGTCTCCGCCAGGGACCTGCAGGAATCCGACGAGCTGTGGATCAGCGCCAAGAGCCAGGACACGTTCACGCCTGCAGGGCCGTGGGTCGTCACGAAGCTGACGGAGGACCACCTGGCAATCGGAATCAAGCACAACGGGGTGGAGCTCAAGCCGGCCAGTTCCGCCGATCTCGGCTGGCGGGTAGAGGAAATCCTCGCCTATCTGACCTCCTTCATGACTCTTCACCCGGGCGACCTGGTACTGACGGGATTCCCCGCCGGGTCCGCGCCAATCATTCCCGGCGACACGGTCACGTGCCATGTTGCAGGCATCGGCGAGCTGACCAATCCCGTGGTGTCCGCCGCCTGACGAGCCGGCGGTCCACGACGGGCGGTGCTGCCAGGCGAACGGCGGTAAACGAGACCAGCCAGGTCCGGTTCACGGCGCCAGACATTATGATGGTTAGTGTTCAGCTGACTGGACGGTATTTGTTTGAGTGGCGCGGCAACTTGCGCGCGATACCTGGAGGAGAATCATGGCCGATTCCCGAGTTTCCCGAATCTCCGACGGATTGGGGAGCGCGTCACCGGCACCGGCTGTCACGCGCGCCGCCGCCGTGTTGGAGGCCCTGGCCGCGTCCGCGACCGGACGCCTCACGCTCAGTGATCTGGCCAGGGAGCTGGGAATACCAAAGTCCTCAACCTCCAACCTCCTGCTCGCGCTCGAGGAGGCCAGGCTGATCAACCGCCAGGGCGCGGAGTTCACCCTCGGCCGCAAATTGGTTGAGCTGGGTGCGGCGTATCTCAGCCGCCTCGACGAGGTCCAGGAGTTCTACCGGTTCTGTGAACAGGCTCCGACGCTGTCGGGTGAAACTGTCCGGATCGCGATGCTGGACGGAACAAATGTCATTTATCTTGCCCGCTATGAACGGCACCCCGCGGTACGCCTGACGTCCAACATTGGCGACAAGATGCCGGTCTCCCTCTGCGCCGTGGGCAAAGCCCTGATAGCGCGGCTGCATGACCATGACGTCGACGAGATGTTTCCGGACGACGCCGAACTGCCGGTCCTGACGCCGAAGTCGCTGCGCACCGGAGCCGAGCTCAAGGCGCAGCTCGATGTCATCCGGGAGCAGGGGTATGCGTTCGAGGACGAGGAATCCACCACGGGCGTCGTGTGCCTGGCCGTGGCTGTCCCGACGCGCGGCGCGCACGGTCCCAGCCTTGGYCTCTCAGTCACCGCGCTGAAGGCGACCTACTCGCAGGAGCAGGGCGCCATGATGGTCAAGGAACTCCAGGACCTTGCCCGGTCCCTGGGCAATCCCATGGGCTAGCCCCGTTCCGTCGGCTCGTCCCGGGTTGCCAAGAATAAGTCTGATTATTCATTGGCTAGTCGATCACCATGCTGTACGCTGTTCAGTATGGTGATCGACTCTTCGGGGGTTGCTCACATCCCACCAGACCAACGGGGGTCTGGAGTGTTCTTGAGGGAGTGCTTGTGACAACTAGTACTAATACACCGCTCGCTGAAGCGGACGGCGCCGTCGTCGATCCGGAACAGCTGCGACGGGCTACGCTTGCCAGCTCCGTGGGCTCCGCGCTGGAGTACTACGACTTCTACATCTACGGCCTGGCTTCGGCCCTGATCTTCGGCCCGCTGTTCTTCAAGCCGCTCGGCGAAGACGGGGCGCTGATCGCATCCTTCGCCACATACGGCGTAGGCTTCGCGGCCCGGCCCTTCGGCGGAATGGTCTTCGGCTACATCGGGGACCGGTTCGGCCGCAAAATGGTCCTCATCCTCACCATCACCCTCATGGGGTCCGCCAGCTTTGCCATCGGCCTGTTGCCGACCTATGAACAGGCGGGCATGCTTGGCGCCGTTCTGCTGGTGACGCTGCGCATCCTGCAGGGATTGGGCGCCGGCGCGGAACAGGCCGGCGCCACCACGCTGATCTCAGAAGTCGCACCGCGTCGCCGTCGTGGCTTCTTCGCCGCGCTTCCGTTCGTCGGCATCCAGCTGGGCACCTTGCTTGGCGCCGGCACGTTTGCCCTGATTGCCATGGCTGACAAGGCCACGCTGGAGGGCTGGCTGTGGCGGGTGCCTTTCCTGGCCAGTGTGTTCCTGATTTTAGTGGCTCTCTTCATTCGGCTCCGGCTGAAGGAAACGCCCGTCTTCCAGGAGCTGGAGAAGCACAAGAATGTCGCCAAGAACCCCATCGGCCAGCTGTGGAAGCACTCCAAGAAGAACACGCTGATAGGTATTGGCCTGCGGATGGGCGAAAACGGGAACTCCTCGATCTACTCCGCCCTGCTGATTGCCTTCCTGGCCGCCAAGGACGGAGTCTTCCCCGGCGACAAGTTCATCGGACCGGTCGGCCTGCTCATTGCCGCCGGCTTCGCCGCCGTTATGGTGATCACGTTCGGTGCGCTGTCCGACAGGTTCGGCCGCGTGCCCGTCTACCGCTACGGTGCGCTGTTCCAGGCCGTCATCGCCCTGCCTGCCTTCTACCTGGTGACGCTGGGCAATGTCACGCTTGTCTGGATAGTCATGGTGGTTGGCATCGCCCTCGGCGTTCAGTCCATGCTGGGCCCGCAGTGCCCGCTCCTGCCCGAACTCTTCGGGTCGCGCTACCGCTTCACCGGGGTGGCCATGAGCCGTGAACTCTCTGCAGTCATGGCCGGCGGACTCGTTCCGCTGGTGGGTGCCGCGCTCCTGGCTGTGACGGATCACTCCTGGCTGGTTCTCGCCATCTACTCGCTGGTCCTTGCCCTGATCTCGTTTGTCACCACCTTCTTCACGCCCGAGACGGTGGGACGCGACCTGCTCCTCACGGAAGATGCGCGCTAGGCGCACCCGCCCCTATCAACCCGCCGTGCGCGGGACCGCAGGCTGTGGCTCCTTCCACTCAGGAAGGGGCCACGGCCGCTTGTGCGACACGGGAAACGCCTGGCGACGCGCAAAATACCCAGCGCTTCCGAATACCCGCGTCGCCGGGCACTATGCGCGTCGCTGAGCGGAACTCGCCTCGCCAGGCGGGAATGCGAGTCGCCAGGCAGGACGCGCATGCCCTGCATCAACGCAGAGGGCGGCCCCTCCGTTTCCGGAGGGACCGCCTGGCGTGCGCTGCGGCGGGGGCCGCAGGATGGGGATAGAGCCGACTCAGTAGAAGTGCACCGTGTCCACGACGTGGGGGAGTTCGCCGCCGTCGAGGTAGGTCCGCAGGTTGCTGCAGAAGCGTTCGGCGATCAGCCGGTTTTCGGCTGCGCTGAGGGCCGAGGTGTGCGGGGACACCATCACCCTGGGGTGGGTCCACAGCGGGCTGTCCTGCGGGAGCGGCTCCACGGCAAACACGTCCAGGCAGGCGTAGGAGACCTGGCCGTTCCCGAGCGCCTCCAGGAGCGCCTCTTCATCCACCACGGTGCCGCGGCCCACGTTCACGAAGACCGTTCCGGGCTTCATGGCAGCGAAGACGTCGCGGCCGAAGAGCTTCTCGGTGTTGGGCGTGCCGGGAAGGGTGTTGACGACGGCGTCCGCGGTGCCGAGCAGGCCGGCGAGGCCGTCGTTGTCCGTGACCACCTCGATCCCGTCGATGGACTCCACGGTCCGCTTGGTGCCGCTGACGCTCATGCCCAGGGCGCGGGCGATTCGTGCGGTCTCGAGCCCGATCTCGCCGAGTCCGGTGACCACCAGGCGGGAGCCGTTGACCAGGCGGGTGGGGGTGCGGAGCTCGGGCCAGAGCTTGGCGGCCTGGTCCTGTGCCAGTTCCGCGCTGCGCTTGAAGCCGTTGAGGATGCCGAGGGCGGCAAACTCGGCGAGCGGCAGGGCGTGCACCCCGGCCGAGGTGGTGACCTTGAACTTTTGCAGCGTTGCGGCGTCCAGCCCCGATGCCTTCACGGCACCGCCGGCGCCGGCCGCCATGGCGTGGATCCACTCAAGGCGGGGATTGCTGCCGGCGATCCGGGCAAGGCCCGCGGGGCTCTCGTTGGGGAGCCCGTACAGGACCTGGGCCTTGTTGAGCATGTCCCAGTAGCGCTCTTCCTGCTCCGGCGTCCGGCGGAAGTCCGGATCTCCCGAATGGTCTGCGGGAAAGCGTTCCGGCGGCAACAGCTCGGGGTCGTAGAGGACGGTCACGGAAGGATCTACGGCGCGGATGCGTTCCACATGCTCTGCTTCGAGCGGGACGGCGATCGCGACGGTGGTTTTGGTCGTCATAGTGTTCATCATACTGAATGGAGGCTAGAATGCTGAACAGATTTCCAATATTGACTACGGCAGAGATTCACCACGACAGATTCACCACGACAGATTTACCACGATGGAGTGAGGCAACATGGAGCTGGACCGCAAAGAAGCCGGGTTTGTCGGCCTGGGACTGATGGGGGCGCCCATGGCCGCCAACCTCCTCGCGGCGGGGTGGGCCGTCAGTGCCTGGAACCGTTCGCCGGCGGCCCTGGACGCCTTCGAGGCCCTCGGCGGATCCCGCGTGGCAGCAGTCGAGGCGCTCCGCGACCAGCCGGTGATTGTCTTCATGCTCCCGGATCTGTCCGACATTGAGGCTGCCAGCGCCGCGCTCCTGGCCGGCTGGGCCGCGAGGCCGCCCGCCCCCGGAACCGCCGTGGTGGTGATGAGCAGCGTCTCGCCGTCTGGGGTCCAGGACTTCGGGAAACGGGTCGCTGAGGCGAGCGGAGGCAACGCCGTCGTCGTCGATGCGCCTGTCAGCGGCGGCACGAGAGGTGCGGTGGACGGAACACTCGCCATCATGGCCGGCGCCAGCGAAGCCGACTTCCGGCGGCTCCTGCCGCTCTTCAGCGCGATGGGCAGCACCGTGCGGCGGCTGGGTCCGGTGGGCTCGGGGTCGCTCGCGAAGGCCTGCAACCAGCTGATCGTGGGAACCACGACGGCGGCGCTCGCCGAGGCCGCGGAGCTCGCCGAACGCTCCGGCATGGACGTATCCGCGCTCTACGAGGTGCTCGCGGGCGGGCTGGCCGGCAGCCGGGTCCTGGACATCGTGGGGCCGCGGCTCGCCGCGAAGGACTACGAGCCCACCGGACCGGCCAAGTTCATGCACAAGGACCTGTCCTTCGTGCTCGACAGCGCCGCCACGGCCGGTGCCGCAGTACCGATGGCGGCCGCCGGCGTCGAGCTTTACGCGGAGCTCAAGCGCCAGGGGCTCGGGGACCGGGACCTCGCCGTCGTGCGGCAAACCATCTCCAATCTCAGTGACGACACACGTGAAAACCCAGCAGCGAAGACCAATTGAGGATCAGCGAACCATGAATGGACTTTTTGACCTGACAGGCCGGACCGCACTGGTCACCGGTTCCAGCCGGGGGATCGGCAACGCCCTGGCCCGGGCCCTGGCCGACGCCGGCGCCACCGTGGTGCTCAACGGCATCAACCCCGAGCGGCTCAAGGCCGCCGAGGCCGCGATGGCCGCGGACTACCCGCCGGGCCGTGTGCACAGCTGCGCCTTCGACGTCACCAGCGACTCCGAGGCCGCCCGGGGCGTCGCCTGGGTCGAGGAAAACGTGGGGCCGCTGGAGATCCTGGTGAACAACGCCGGCATCCAGCACCGCGTGCCGATGCTCGAGCTCGACGTCGCGGACTGGGAGCGGGTGATCTCCACGGACCTGACCAGTGCCTTCCTGGTGGGGCGGGAAGCGGCCCGGCACATGATTCCCCGCGGCCGGGGCAAGATCATCAACATCTGCTCGGTCCAGACCGACCTGGCACGCCCGACCATCGCCCCCTACATTGCGGCCAAGGGCGGCCTGCGGAACCTGACCCGCGCCATGACCGCGGAATGGGCGGCCTCGGGCCTGCAGATCAACGGCATCGCGCCGGGCTACATCCACACCGAGATGACGCAGAACCTCGTCGACGATGAGGCGTTCAACGCCTGGATCCTGGGCCGGACCCCCGCGCACCGGTGGGGGACCGTGCAGGACCTGGCCGGCCCCGCGGTCTGGCTGGCCTCCGACGGCTCAAATTTCGTCAATGGCCAGACGATCTTCATCGACGGCGGAATGACGGTGGTGGTCTGATGCGCGGCGTGGCAGGACTTCCGGCCACGGCCGCCGCAGTGGTGGCCCACGCGGCCGGCGATCTGCGGATCGAGGACATTCCCGTGCCCGCGCCGGCGTCCGATGAAGCCGTCATCGAAGTGGCCTTCGGCGGCATCTGCGGATCCGACCTGCACTACTGGCTGCACGGCGCCGCGGGGGAGTCCATCCTCAAGGCACCCCTGGTCCTGGGCCACGAGATCGTGGGAACCGTCATCCGCGCCGCCTCGGACGGGACCGGGCCCGCGGCGGGCACGGCCGTGGCGGTGCATCCCGCCACACCGGGCCCGGGCGGCGCCCGGTACCCCGGGGACCGCCCCAATCTTTCGCCGGGCTGCACCTACCTGGGCAGCGCGGCACGCTTTCCGCACACGGACGGCGCGTTCAGCCGGTATGTGAACCTGCCGGCACGGATGCTCCGGCCCTTGCCGGCCGGCCTCGAGCTGAGGACTGCCGCACTGGCTGAGCCGGCCAGCGTTGCCTGGCACGCCGTGTCGCGCGCCGGGGATGTGGCGGGAAAGACGGCGCTGGTGATCGGCAGCGGCCCCATCGGCGCCCTGGCGGTGGCCGTCCTCAAGCGCGCCGGTGCTCGGCGGATCGTGGCCGTGGACATGCATGAGCGGCCGCTGGAAATTGCCCGTGCCGTGGGAGCGGACGCCGTCCTCAAGGGGGACGACGCCGCGGCGATCGCGGCGGTGGAGGCGGACATCGTCATCGAGTCCTCAGGCAGCCACCAGGGGCTGGCCTCGGCGATCAAGGGCGCGGTCCGCGGCGGCAGGGTGGTCATGGTGGGGCTCCTGCCCTCCGGCCCGCAGCCCGTGCTGATCTCCCTGGCCATCACGCGCGAGCTGGAGCTGGTGGGCTCGTTCCGCTTCAACGACGAAATCGATGAGGTTCTCGGTGCGCTGGCCGACGGATCCCTGCTGGTGGATCCCGTGGTCACCCACGCCTTTACGCTGGACCGCGGACTGGAAGCGTTCGACGTCGCCAGGAACGCGGCTGTTTCCGGGAAGGTCCTGCTGGACTTCCGGCCGGCCCCGGCGTGAGGCGCCCGGCCGGCGTGAGGCGCGGCGCCGTCGTCGAGGCCCGGTCCGCCAGTGGCGCGCTAGTGCCGCTCGACCGGGACAAACACCCGCGGCTGGTTCTTCCAGCTCGGCTCCATCTCCGAGATGGTCTCCCGCATGATCCGGTTCGAGGCCTCGCGCGCGGCGGCGGCATCCCCGGCGGCGATGGCTTCGGCGACCTCTACGTGCCACTGCAGCGCCGTCTCCCGCGGGTGGTCCGGCATCAGGCCGTGGATGGTGCGGCCGGTCAGGGTTTCGGTCACCTGGCCCACCATGTTGGCGAACATCTCGTTGCCGGAGCCGGTCAGCAACAGCGAATGGAACAGGATGTCCAGTTCGAGGAACCGGGGAACGTCCCCGGCCTGGCCGGCGTCGCGCATGGCGTGCTAGATCTCCACGAGCTCCTGGCGGAGCTCCTCGGGGGCGTTGGCCGCTGCCAGCTCGGCGGCCACCGGCTCGACGGCGGTGCGGAGCTCGGCCAGGGAACGCAGCTGGGCGCCACGGCCCTCGCCGGCCAGGCGCCAGCGGATCACGAGCGGATCGAACGGGTTCCAGCGGCTGGAGGGCAGCACCCGGATGCCGACGCGCTTGATGGTCTCAACCAGGCCCAGGGACTGGAGAACGCGGACCGCCTCCCGGACCACCGAACGGGAGACCTTGAGTTCGTCCTCAAGGTGCTCGGCAAGCATGACGTGCCCGGGCGGCAGCTCGCCGGCCACGATCCGGGTTCCGAGGTGCTCAATGGCACGATGATGGAGACTGGTTGACATAGTCGTAAGCATAATGCGGCGGGCCTGGTCCCGGCCGACCGGCGGGGCGGGCGCCGGTGATCATAGACTGTTTATGACGCGCAGTATTCCGCTACGTGGGCGCTGCTTTCCCGCAGCCCGCGGAAATACATATGGTTTATGGACAGCCACAAATTCTCAAGAGCGGGTTCCGCCCTCTGCGGCGCACCTGCCCGAGTCCTAGATGAACGTCTTAGATGAACCGCCGTGCATCCATGGTCTACAGAAATCATGGTGCACAGAAATGAATTGGAGTTTTGATGTCAGCACACATCGGTGTTACCGGCCTCGCGGTGATGGGGGCCAACCTCGCACGCAACCTGGCCCGGAACGGCTTCACCGTTGCCCTGCACAACCGGTCGGTGGAAAAGACAGACACCCTGCTCGCCAAGTACGGCGATGAGGGCGACTTCGTCCGCACGGAAACCCTCCAGGAACTCGTTGATTCGCTGGAAAAGCCGCGCCGCGTGCTGATCATGGTCAAGGCCGGCAAGCCGGTCGATTCCGTGATCGAGCAGCTTGAGCCGCTCCTGGAGGCGGGCGACATCATCATCGACGCCGGCAACTCGCACTACGAGGACACCCGCCGCCGCGAGGCCGCGCTCGCCAAGAAGGACCTGCACTTCGTCGGCATCGGCGTCTCCGGTGGCGAGGAGGGTGCCCTCAACGGCCCCTCGATCATGCCGGGCGGTTCCAAGGAGTCCTACGACGCGCTTGGCCCGCTGCTGGAAAAGATCGCCGCCCACGTCGACGGCCAGCCCTGCTGCGCCTGGATCGGCACCGACGGCGCCGGCCACTTCGTCAAGATGGTCCACAACGGCATCGAATACGCCGACATGCAGGTCATCGGCGAGGCCTTCGACCTCCTGCGCTCCGGCGCCGGGATCGAACCGGCCGAGCAGGCCAAGATCTTCGAAGAGTGGAACAAGGGCGACCTCGCCTCCTTCCTGATCGAAATCTCCGCCGAGGTCCTCGGCCACGTCGATGCGAAGACCGGCAAGCCGTTCGTCGACGTCGTGGTGGATGCTGCCGGCCAGAAGGGCACCGGCCGCTGGACGGTCATCTCCGCGCTCGAGCTCGGCTCCCCGACCTCGGGCATCGCAGAGTCGGTCTTTGCCCGGGCCCTGTCCTCGCAGGCGGAGCAGCGCGTGCTGGCCCAGGAACTGCTCGCCGGCGGCGAGGCCGCCGTCGAGGTCCCCGAGAGCTTTGTCGAAGACGTCCGCCAGGCGCTCTACGCCTCGAAGCTGGTTTCCTACGCCCAGGGGCTGGACATGCTCACCTCTGCGGCCAAGGAATACGGCTGGGACCTGAAGCTGGATGAAATCGCCTCGCTGTGGCGCGGCGGCTGCATCATCCGCGCCGAGCTGCTCAAGGAGATCACCAAGGCCTACGCCGCGGCGGAGAAGCCGGCCAACCTGCTCTTCGCCCCGGCGTTCACCAAGGCGATCGCCGAGGTCCTCCCGGCCTGGCGCCGGGTAGTGTCCACCGCCGTGCAGCTCGGCATCCCGGTGCCGGTGTTCTCCTCCTCGCTGGCCTACTACGACGGCCTGCGCCGCAAGCGCCTGCCGGCCGCCGTCATCCAGGGCCAGCGCGACCTCTTCGGTGCGCACACCTACGGCCGCGTCGATGCCGAGGGCACGTTCCACACCCTTTGGGGCGAGGACAAGTCCGAGATCGAGGCAGTCGACACCCACTAGCCGCACCACGGACGGCCGGCACCTTCCAGATACTCTGGGAGGCGCCGGCCGTCCGTGTATCCGGCCGCTCCTGCCCAAGGAGTTCAGCGCCCAAGGAGTTCTGCACATGCCCCAGCCCGTAGCGTTTGTCACCGGTGCGTCCACCGGGATCGGCTTTGCCACCGCGAAGAAGCTTGCCGCGGCCGGCTTCACCGTCTATGCCGGGGCCCGCCGGGTGGAGAAGATGGAGCCGTTGAAAGCCTCCGGCGTCAAGGTGATGGCCCTGGACGTGACGGATGAGGACTCGATGGGCGCCGCCGTCGGGGAAGTGCTGGCCGCGCACGGCCGGATCGACGTCCTGGTCAACAACGCCGGCTACGGGACGTACGGTTCGCTCGAGGAGGTGGAGCTGGCCGAGGGGCGGCGGCAGTTCGACGTGAACGTCTTCGGGCTGGCGCGCATGACGCAGCTCGTGATCCCCGCCATGCGGGCCGCGCGGGCGGGCCGGATCATCAACATCTCATCGATCGGCGGCAAAATGTGCGAGCCGCTGGGCGCCTGGTACCACGCGACGAAGTTTGCGGTGGAAGGCCTGAGTGATTCGCTGCGGCTCGAGCTTAAGCCGCACGGGATTGATGTGGCCATCATCGAGCCCGCCGGGACGCAGTCCGAGTGGGGCGCCATTGCGGCGCAGGGGCTGCTGGCCAGCTCCGGGAGTGGCCCGTACGGGGCCCAGGCCAAGGTGGTGGCGGCTGCCCTGGCCACCACGGACAATGCTGCAACGTCGGCGCGGCCGGAGCTCGCGGCCGAGGCGATCCTGCACGCGGCGACGGCACGGCGCCCCAAGACCCGGTACCCGGTGGGTGCCAGCGCCCGGGGGATCCTGTTGCTGCGCCACCTGCTGCCGGACCGCGTGTTCGACGCCGTCCTGTGGAACATCTACAAGCGGTTCCCCGGGTAGGACCGCCCAGATCCGGTATTGGGTCTAGACGGCTCCCCGGGTAGGACCGCCCAGATCCGGTATTGGGTCTAGATGTGGTAATCGATCAGGTATTCGGCCGGGTCGACGGCGGGCTTGGTCTCGCGCTGCGCATCGCGGTGCCGCCAGGTGGCCGGCACGCCGGTGACGATTGATTCGGCCGGGGCATCCTTGACCACCACGGCGTTGGCGCCGACGGCGCTGTCCCGGCCGATAGTAATGGGGCCCAGGATCTTGGCCCCGGCGCCGATCACCACGCGGTCCTCGATGGTGGGGTGGCGTTTGATCTTGGCCAGCGAGCGGCCGCCGAGGGTCACGCCGTGGTAGATCATGACGTCCTCGCCGATCTCGGCGGTCTCGCCGATGACCACGCCCATGCCGTGGTCGATGAAGAAGCGCCGGCCGATGGTCGCGCCGGGGTGGATCTCGATGCCGGTGAGGAACCGGGCGAGCTGGGAGATGAGCCGCGCCGGGAACCGCAGGGCCGGGTTTTGCCACAGCCGGTGCGTCAGGCGGTGGAACCAGATCGCGTGCAGGCCGGAATAGGCGAAGAAGTTCTCAAAAGAACCTCGAGCCGCCGGGTCGTGGGACCGGGCGGCGTCGAGGTCTTCCTTCAGTCTTGCGAAGAAGCTCACAAAGACCTTTCTGGGGAATTGTGGGACAGCGGCAGGTACTTAGCCGCGGATGTCGTCGTACAGCACGGTGGAGATGTAGCGCTCACCAAAGTCGCAAACCACAGCAACAATGAGTTTACCGGCGTTCTCCGGGCGCTTGGCTAGCTCCAGGGCCGCCCAGACGATGGCGCCGGAGGAGATGCCGCCCAGGATGCCTTCCTTGATGCCGAGATCGCGGGCGACGCGGACGGAATCTTCCAGCGTGGCGTCGATGACCTCGTCGTAGACGTTGGTGTCCAGGATTTCCGGGACGAAGTTCGCGCCGAGGCCCTGGATCTTGTGCGGGCCCGGGGCGCCGCCGTTGAGGATGGCGGAGTCTTTCGGCTCGACGGCGACGATCTGGACGTCCGGCTTGCGTTCCTTCAGGACCTGCCCGACGCCGGTGACGGTGCCGCCGGTGCCGACGCCGGCGACGAAGATGTCCACCTTGCCGTCGGTGTCCGTCCAGATTTCCTCGGCCGTGGTGCGGCGGTGGACCTCCGGGTTGGCCTCGTTGGCGAACTGCTGGGCCCAGATGGAGTTCTCCGTGTTGGCCACGATCTCCTGGGCCTTCTCCACGGCTCCGCGCATGCCCTCGGAGCCGGGGGTCAGGACAATCTCGGCACCGTACGCGCGCAGCATGACCCGGCGCTCGGTGGACATGGTTTCCGGCATGGTCAGGATGACCCTGTAGCCGCGGGCCGCGCCCACCATGGCCAGGGCGATTCCGGTGTTGCCGGACGTGCCTTCGACAATGGTGCCGCCGGGCCTGAGGGCACCGGACTTCTCGGCAGCATCAATGATGGCGACGCCGATCCGGTCCTTGACGCTGTTGGCCGGGTTGTAGAACTCCAGCTTGACGGCCACTGTGGCGTCAAGGCCTTCGGTCAGCCGGTTCAGCCGGACCAGCGGAGTTCCGCCCACCAGCTGGGTTACATCGTCATAGATCGGTGCCATGTATGTATGCCTGTCTTTGAAGAGGGTTGACTGAGGTCAGCCTAACGAGCGCCTGCAGGCCCTAGCTAAGCATTAAGCCATGCAGAGTAATATTTCCTCGCCTTGGCCAGCTTCGGGTTGATGATGACCTGGCAGTAGCCCTCCTCGGGGTACTTGGCGAAGAAGTCCTGGTGGATTTCCTCGGCCACATGGAACTTCGGCAGCCGGCTGACCTCGGTGAGGATCGGGTGCCGCCACAGGGCCTGGTTCCGTTCGATCGCCTCCTCGAACAGGATCTTTTCCTCGGTGGTCTCGTAGAACATCGAGGACCGGTACTGGGTCCCGACGTCGTAGCCCTGCCGGTTCAGTGTGGTGGGGTCGTGGAGGACGAAGAACATGTCCAGGATGACCTCCGCGGGAATGACGTCCTCGTCGAACGTCACCGCCACCACCTCGGCATGGCCCGTGGTCCCGGAGCACACAGAGTAGTAGTCGGGGTTGTGTTCATGGCCTCCGGTGTAGCCCGAGACGACCGAGCTGACGCCCTTGGTTTTCTGGTAGACGGCGTCGAGGCACCAAAAGCAGCCTCCGCCGAGGACAAAAGTTTTCATGATCTCTTCAATGGTTCGAGGGCCCCGATGATTCCCCACCCACCTTACGAGAGTGTTACGAGTGACAGGGCCGCCCGCGGATAGGGTAAAAATGGGGGTATGGAACCTGTGAACACCGATGTTTCAGCGGAATCCGGCCGCGCTGCTGCCGCCGTCGACGGCGATGCCGGCACCGGGGAGGCCTCGGGCGCCGCGACGCTGGGCATGATCCAGCTGGCGGTGGAGGAGCTCTGGCCTGAATCGCTGGCCGAGGACTGGGACGAGGTGGGCCTCGTGGCGGGCCACCCGAACGCGGAGGTGCACAGGGTCATGTTCGCGGTCGATCCGACGACCGATGTGATCGAGGAAGCCATCGACTTCGGTGCCGAGCTGCTGATCACGCACCATCCGCTGCTGCTCAAAGGCGTGACGTCCGTCGCGGCGAACACGGCCAAGGGCAAGGCCGTGCACCGCCTCATCGAGTCCGGGACCGCGCTGATGACCGTGCACACCAACGGTGACTCCGCCGTCGGGGGCGTCTCCGACGTCCTTGCCGACGCGCTGGGCCTGCAGAACGTGGCCCCGCTGACTCCCGCGGCGAACGGTCTCCCCGAGGAAGGCATCGGCCGCGTCGGCGACCTCGAAGAGGTCCTGACGCTGGGTGATTTCGCCGCCCGCGTGTTCGGCATCCTGCCCTCTGTGGCCGGCGGCGTCCGGGTATCGGGTGACCGGGACGGGCTGATCCGGCGGGTGGCTGTCTGCGGTGGTGCCGGGGATTCCCTCTTCGGCGAGGTGCGGGCGAGCAACGCGGACGTCTACGTGACGGCGGACCTGAGGCACCACCCGGCCTCGGAAGCCCGGGAGGCGGCGGTCAACGACCGGCCGTACCTGATCGACGTCTCCCACTTCGCCAGCGAATGGCTCTGGCTGCCTGCGGCCGCCGAAGCGCTGGGCAATGTGCTCGCCGACCAGGGCCACGACGTCGAGATCCGGGTCAGTACCACCAACAGCGACCCGTGGGACTTCATTCTGACTCCGGGCGGGGACTAGAGTCTAGGGAGCGCCGATACGGTGCCCGGCTTCGGCCGGTTTGGATTTAGCGGAGGTAAATAGTGGCCAAGGCAGCACCGGCGGAACAGTTGAAGTTGCTCGAATTGCAGGGACTCGATGCCAAGCTCAAGTCCTTGTCCAACCGCCGACGAAGCCTTGAAAGTGACTCCCGGATCACCGACCTGGAAGCCGCGCTCAGCGTGGCCAACGGTGAACTTGGCGCCGCGAAGGTGGCCGTCCACGACGCCGAGCTCGAGCTCAAGCGCTCAGAGGCCGACGTCGAGCAGGTTGCCTCCCGGATCGAACGCGACGAGGCGCGGCTCAACAGCGGCACCGGCCTGTCCAAGGATCTCGTTGCCCTGCAGCGCGACCTCGTCTCCCTGAACAAGCGCCGCTCGGACCTTGAGGACGTCGAGCTCGAAGTCCTTGAACGGCTCGACTCGCTCCGCGCCCGCCAGGGGGCACAGCAGCAGATCGTGGACGACATCCAGGGCTCCTTCGGCTCCATCCGTGCCGAGCTGGACGAGCAGCTGGCCGAGATTGCTGCCGAAGCGACTGTGGTGCGCGGGCGGCGTGCCGAGTTCGCCGCCGGACTCGACGCCGGGATGCTTGCCGTCTACGAGAAGACCCTGGCCAAGCGCGGCGTCGGCGCTGCCCGGCTCTTCCACGGCACCTCGGAAGGCTCCGGCATGCACCTCAGCCCCGGCGACCTGGCCGAGATCAAGGCCGCGGCTGAGGACGACATCGTGTTCTGCCCGGACTCCGGCTGCATCCTGGTCCGCTCGGCCGAGTGGGCCTAGGCGGTTCCTAGCCCGGCAGGATGATGTTGAGCGTGTGCGGCTTTCGGGCCGTGCCCTCAACGAGTTCGGCAACCCACTTCTCCGCCGCCGCCTTCTGCAGCTGCGCCGGGGTTTGGGGAGCCTTGCCCCTGCGGCTGAGCAAATGCCGTGCCAGCTCGCCCCGGGTGTGCTTGGCAAAGTGGCTGACCACCTTGCGCATGCCGGCGGTCTCGGTGAAGACGTTCACGGCCACTGTCTGCTCCGGCGGGGGAGTCCAGGCCGCGGCGTAGGTGCTGGACCGGCAGTCCACTAACAGCTCACCCGCAGTGGCCGCCGCCAGGGCGTCGCCCAGTTGCGGCTTCCAGAACGAGGCCAGCCGTCCGACGTCGGGCAGCGAGATCCCCATCGAGAGGCGGTAGGCCGGTACGCGGTCGGCGAAGCGGATGGCGCCCCACAGGGCGGACACCACCAGCACCGAAGCGTCGGCCTTCTTCCGCTGCGCCGGGGTCAGGGAGTCGTAGCCGAGGGCGTCGAAGAGCACCCCGGAATACACCTGGTGGGCCGGGGCGGCAGGTTCCGCGTGCAGGCGGGTGTTGCGTTCGACGTCGGAACTCAGCGAGGCGCCGACGCCCAGCAGCGCCAGGGCGTCCTCGTGGGCGCTGACGGTGCCGAGGGCGTCCAGGACCCTGGCCCGGGAGCTGTTGAGGGCGGGAAAGCTCAAGGCGCTCCAGTCGGCGGCGTCCCCGCCCACAGCGGGAGTCTTGCCCTCGGAGGGCGGCAGCAGAATTAGCACCGTACGATCTTACCGGCGGCGGGGGCCGCGGGTGCCGCAGTCCGGGGCCGGCGGCGGAGGGTTCAGGCGAGGTGGTAGCCCAGAAATGACAGCACCTCGGGCAGGACGGACCGCCAGTAGCTGTAGTCGTGGCCGCCCGGCCGGAAACTCCCCTCGACATCGCCCGGCAGTCCTGCGCGGTAGGCACGGACCGTGGCGGCAAGCTCGTCCCCGGTGCCGCAATCGATCCGCTTGGGCACGGCCGCGAGCCGGGGCCGGAGCGCGAACACATCATGGGCCGCGAAGTCGGCCGGGCCGTCGAAGGCGGATTCCTGGCGTGGGTCGTAGTGGTCCCAGACCGCCGGGCTCATGGCCGCGACGGCGCGGACTCCGGGCAGCCGGCCCTGCGAGGCCAGCAGGAGGGCGCCGAAGCCTCCCATGGAGATGCCGAAGAGGCCGATCCTGCCAAGGTCGTAGCCCTGGCCGCCCAGGAACGGAACAAACTCCTTCACCAGCAACGACTGGGTGTCGCTGCCGTCGGCGCGGGGGTGCCACCACGTGTTTCCGCCGTCCACCGCGGCGATCGCGAACGGCGCCCCACCGGCGTCCAGGTGCCGCTGGAGGGCCTCATGGGCCGCCATATCCTCCAGCAGGACGGTGTGGCTGCCGCCCAGTCCGTGAAGAAACACCGCCACGGGCAATTCGGGCGGCACGCCGCCGGGCGGCAATTCGGGTGCAGCCAGCGACCAATGGCTGGCGATCCCGGGGCGGAAAGCCGAGACGAATGAACCTGTTCTGGTCCGGACTGTCAACGGGGCGGCGGGAGCCGGCAGCGCTGTCGCCGTCGGGCTGGCCGGCGCGGGCGGGGAGCTCTCGGGAGGCGCTATGCCGTCAGTACAGGCTGTCAGGGCGGACGCGCCAAGGCCGATTCCTGCCAGCTCAAGCAGCCGGCGCCGGGTCAGGGCAGACTTGTCCATCCCTCGATAATAGGCGCGCCGGTAATAGGCGCGCCGGTCCGGGCGTTACGCGGCCTTGATCGGTGACGCCGGTGATTCCGCCGGCGTCGCTGCGGGTGCAGCCGCCGACATCGCTGTCCGGGCCACATGGTCCTCGCGGGCCAGGAAGGCGGCCAGTTCGGCGATGGTGCTCATCAGGGGCGCCGGGAAGACGACGGTTGAGTTCTTGTCCACCCCGATCTCCACGAGGGACTGGAGATTCCGCAGCTGCAGGGCGACCGGGTGGGCCATCATGGTGTCAGATGCCGCGCCGAGCGCCACGGCGGCGATCGCCTCTCCTTCGGCCGCGATGATCTTGGCCCGCTTCTCCCGCTCGGCCTCCGCCTGCCGGGCCATCGCCCGCTTCATGCTCTCCGGAAGCTGGATGTCCTTGAGTTCAACGAGGGTTACTTCGACACCCCACTCCAGGGTCAGGGCGTCCAGGATTTTCCGGATGTCACTGTTGATGTGCTCGGTCTCGGACAGCGTCTGGTCCAAGCTGTGCCGGCCCACGACCTTGCGCAGGGTGGTCTGGGCGATCTGGTTGATAGCCGCCGCCACGTCTTCGATCGCCACAACGGACTTCACGGCGTCGATCACCCGGTAATAGGCCACTGCCGAGATGTCGACGCTGACGTTGTCCTGGGTGATGATGCCCTGCGACTGGATCGGCATCGTCACAATCCGCAGGCTCACCAGCTGAAGCCGGTCCACCACCGGGATGATGAACCGCAACCCGGGCATCCGGACCGCGACCACCCGGCCCAGCCGGAACAGGACGCCTAGTTCGTACTGGCGCACAATCTTGATCGACATCTTGGCGATAACAACCACCAGGACGATGGCGAGCAGCCAGATGATGATGGCGGTCCAGTTCATCGGGATCTTTTCCTTGACTAGCAGGAATCCTGCTCCAATTCTCCCACCGGCCGCCCCAAAAGACCCGGTGCGGCTGCGTCGTGGGGAGAACGTAGAATGGACAGCGGATGGGTTGACCAGGCGGCCGCGCGTCACGCAAGTGGCTCGAGGAACGTCCGGGCTCCGCAGAGCAGGGTGGTGGGTAACGCCCACTCGGGGTAACCCGCAGGCCAGTGCCACAGAGAACAGACCGCCTGCGTGCGGCGTGTGCTTGCACAGGCCGCACGGCAGGTAAGGGTGAAACGGTGGTGTAAGAGACCACCAGCTTCCCGGGTGACCGGGAAGGCTAGGTAAACCCCACCCGGAGCAAGGCCAGACAGGACACGTTTGAGGGCTGCTCGCCCGAGTGTTCGGGTAGGCCGCTGGAGGGCGTCGGCAACGGCGTCCGTAGATGGATGGCCGCTACTCCCTCGCCGGCAACAGCGCGGGAACACAGAACCCGGCGTATCGGTCAACCCATCCACCAAAACCGCCGGGTTACCCTGTCCTGCCCGGAGCGGGATTCGGCCCTCACAGGGTGCCGGCCGGGGGGCGCGTGCCTGCACGGTTGCAAGCTTGGGAAAACCTTGAGGCATGCTTGACATCATCCCGGCGAGCCCCGACACTTCAATGAACGCTTCAGGTGACGGTGCATGCGATGGTTGAGGAGTCATAGTGCCGGATGACGCAGCATACGACTATGTCATCGCCGGTGGTGGCACAGGCGGCAGCGTCCTGGCCGGGAGATTAAGTGAAGACCCAGCAGTTCGCGTGCTGCTGCTTGAGGCGGGCCGGTCCGACCGCCATCCTTTCATCCACATGCCCGCGGGCTTCCCGAGACTAAAGGGAGGCCCGTACCAGTGGGATTACAACAGCGTCCCGCAAAAGTACAGCAACGGCCGCAGCATCCCGCTCCCTCAAGGCCGCGTGCTCGGCGGCGGAGGGTCCATCAACTCCCAGGTCTTCACCCGGGGCGTGGCTGAGGACTACGACGGTTGGGTCGCGGACTACGGATGCGAGGGCTGGTCCGCCGCCGAGGTGTCCAAGTATTTCGTCCGCTCGGAGTCAAACTCCAGACTTTCAGGGCCCCACCACGGAACTCAAGGGCCTCTGGGCGTCTCTGACCCCCGGCGACCGCACACGCTCTCGGCGGCATTCGTGCAGGCGGGCCAGGAGTTCGGGCTACCCTACAACAACGATTTCAACGGCGCAAAGCAGCTCGGCGTCGGCTTCTACCAGACCACCACCAGGAACGGCCGACGGTGCAGTGCAGCCGTTGCCTATCTAAAACCCGCGCGCCAGCGGCCCAATCTTACGGTTCGAGTCAACGTAACCGTCTCAAAGGTGGTCATCAATAATGGCCGCGCCGTCGGCATCCAGGCCATCGAAGGCGGAGTGGAACGAACCTACGGCGCACGGCGTGAGGTGATCGTCGCCAGTGGCGCCTTCGGATCTCCGAAGTTGCTGCAGCTTTCGGGCATTGGAGACCCGGCGGACCTTGCTGCCGCCGGCATCGACGTTCTCCATGCGCTGCCGGGCGTCGGGAAGAACCTGCAGGACCACCTGGACTTGGACATAATCTACGAACTCAMCGACGACCACAGCCTGGACCGGTTCAATCGCGTGCGCCCGGCGACCGTCATGGCCGGCCTCGAGTACCTGGCCTTCCGCTCGGGACCGTTCGCGTCCAACCTTGTCGAGGCCGGTGGCTTCAGCTACGCCAACACGAATGAGAAGACCCCTGACCTGCAGTTCCACTTCCTGCCAGCGGCGAGGTCGGAGCCGGGCATAGCGTCGCTGCGGCCCGGGTTCGGGGCGACGCTGAACTCGTACTTCCTGCGCCCACGCAGTCGCGGGACAGTTCGCGTCGAGTCCTCAGATCCCAGAAGGACACCGCTCATCGATCCGAATTTCCTCGCGGATGACTATGACCTGGAGATGACGATTGCCGGCGTGCGGCAGAGCCGCCAGATCATGGAGCAGCCGTCGATGGCAGCGTTCATCAAGGCGGAGCACATCGGTGACGGCTCAAGGGTCAAAACCCGTGACGAGTATGTGAATTTCGTGCGCTCCTACGGACGGACCTCCTACCATCCGGTCGGCACCTGTGCGATGGGAACCTCCGATGATTCCGTCGTCTCGCCGCGGCTGAAGGTCCATGGTCTTGAGGGATTGCGCGTGGTTGACTCCTCGATCATGCCCCGCCTGATCAGTGCCAACACCCAGGCGCCCACGATCATGATCGCGGAAAAAGCTGTGGACATGATCCTCGAGGACGCAGGCAGGGCGACACCCGGCGTCGGTGGATTCGCCGGTTCCTGCAGCGTCCCAGACGGTGTGTGAGTCATTTCACGCGCAACAAGGCACCTCACCCTGCCGGGCCGCCCGTAGAATTGATGGTGAACGTAGAAGTTCTGCCGCCGGGTCTGCGTTCGCAGCCGGCGGATTTTTCTTTGCGCTCGATGAGGCGCCCGGGGTGGACCGAATCCCCGCCGGTGCCCGGTACCGGACACCCTCCGGCGGCCGACTTCCCCCTACGAGGACGTAGGGGGTGGATTCTAGGAAGGTAGTTCTGTGAGCCAGACGTCAGATTCTTGTCTTGATACGTGGATGGGCCGTGAGGCGCTCGCCGAGGCCATGATCCCCGTGATCGGCCGGCTGTACCGCGAGAACAACGTGGTGACCTCCATCCACGGACGCAGCCTGATCAACAAGTCCACCATGAATATCCTCAAGGCCCACCGCTTCGCCCGCCGGATGAGCAAGGAAGAACTGCGCCTCGAGGAAACGGCCCCGCTGTTGGAGGCCCTGACCAAGCTGGACCTCGGCGCAGCGGCAATTGATATTGCCCGCCTCACCGAGAAGTACCGCGCCGAGGGCGACGGCGCCAGCCTGGATGCCTTCCTCCGCGAGGAACTCGCCGAGGTTGTCGGCAAGCGCGGCGGCGACGACCGCACCAGCACCGACGTCGTCCTCTACGGCTTCGGCCGCATCGGCCGGCTCCTGGCCCGGCTCCTGATCGAAAAGGCAGGCGGCGGCCACGGCCTGCGCCTGCGCGCCATCGTGGTCCGCCGCGGTTCCGATAACGACCTTGCCAAGCGCGCGAGCCTGCTGCGCCGCGACTCCGTCCACGGCTCCTTCGAAGGCACCATCAAGGTGGACCTCGAAAACGACACCATCACAGCCAACGGCGTCCAGATCCAGGTCATCTACTCGGACAACCCTTCCACGGTGGACTACACCGCCTACGGCATCCACGACGCGCTCGTCGTGGACAACACGGGCCGCTGGCGCGACGCCGAAGGCCTGTCCCAGCACCTGTTGAGCAAGGGCGTCGCCCGCGTTCTCCTCACCGCCCCGGGCAAGGGCGAACTGAAGAACATCGTGCACGGCATCAACCACGGCACTATCGCCGACTCGGACACGATCGTCTCGGCGGCCTCCTGCACCACCAACGCCATCACCCCGGTGCTCAAGGCGATCAACGACCGCTACGGCGTGGTGCACGGGCACGTGGAGACAGTCCACTCCTTCACCAACGACCAGAACCTGATTGACAACTTCCACAAGGGTGACCGCCGTGGACGCTCTGCCGCGCTGAACATGGTGATCACCGAGACTGGTGCCGCCAAGGCCGTCGCCAAGGCGCTGCCGGAACTGCTCGGCAAGCTCACGGGCAGCTCCATCCGCGTCCCCACCCCGGACGTGTCGCTGGCCATCCTGAACCTGAACCTGGACAACGGCACCACCAAGGACGAAGTCAACGACTACCTGCGGGAAATGTCGCTGCACTCCGAGCTGCGCAAGCAGATCGACTACATCGATTCGCCCGAGGTTGTCTCCACGGACTTCGTCGGCTCGCGCCGGGCAGGCATCGTTGACGGCCTGGCCACCATCTCCAACGACAAGAACCTCGTCCTGTACGTCTGGTACGACAACGAGTTCGGCTACAGCTGCCAGGTGGTCCGCGTCATGGAGGAAATGGCCGGGGTCAACCCGCCGTCCTTCCCCGCCAAGGACGCCGCCTCCATCCTTGAGGCCGCCGGGCTGCCCGTAGAGGTCTAGTCCGCGGGGCCAAAGGTCCCTGACCGGGACATGTTCCTCCTTTCCCGGCCGATGCACTGGAATCGGCCGGGAAAGGGCACCACAATGGTGCCATGGAACAGAACCCGGCTCTTGAACACGAGACCACCCTGGAACACGCGCTGGACGTCGCACGGGGCAACGCGAAGGAAGCGAAGCGGCTGCTGGACGACGCCATCGTCAAACGCGGGGCCGGTGAAGTCAACGACGACCGGGTGAGCCAGCTCCAGGACCTGCTGGATCTGGCCAACGAAGACTTGAAACGGGTCACGCGGGACCAATAGCCCCGGCGTTCCGCCACCCGTCCCCAACACTGTGGACAACCTCCCGGGTGTCTGAACGCCCGGGTAGGCTCAGGGCGTGCAGCCAGAACGCCGCCAGCGGCCGCCCTCATGACCGTCACCTGGACGGAATTTCGCAACGCCCGGCGCCGCTCCCGCCAGGCGTGGGTTCTTCTGGCCGCAGCCGGACTGGCCCTCCTCGGCACCGTGGTCTGGTTCTTCACGGCCGGCCAGTTTGTCGTCGCGGAGCCGCAGACCCCGGGCCCCAGCGAGGCCCCCGTGCTTGCCGGCGGGTGGATGTACGCGGTGGACCCAGTCCGGGCCGTGCCGGAAGGACGCGCCGCCGGCGCGCTCGACACCCTTGCGGTCAAGGGACGGTCGGCGAAGGACAACTATGACCGGGGCGCCTTCGGCCAGGCCTGGCTCGACGTCGACCGCAACGGCTGCGATACGCGCAACGACATCCTCCGACGGGACTTGGCGGCCGCCGAATTCGTCCGCGGCTCCCGGTGCCAGGTGGCCGGCGGCACGTTCCAGGAACCCTACACCGGCCGCATGATCGCGTTCCGGCGCGGCGCCGAGACCAGCGCAGCGGTGCAGATCGACCACGTCGTGGCGCTGGGCGACGCGTGGCAAAAGGGCGCCCAGCAGCTCACCGCGCAGCAGCGCGAACACCTGGCCAACGATCCCCTCAACCTGATCGCCGTCGACGGTCCCGCCAACCAGGACAAAAGCGCCTCCGACGCCGCCACCTGGCTGCCGCCCAACAAGGCTTTCCGCTGCCACTACGTGGCCCGCCAGATTTCCGTCAAGGCCGCCTACCGGTTATGGGTCACGCCCGCGGAGAAGGAGGCGATGAAACGGATCCTCGCCTCGTGCCCAGGGCAGCAGACGATCGTTGCGCGGTGACGGCACTATGTCCTGTCCTGTCCCGTCCTTTCGTGCCTGGCGCAGGGATTCAGTGGCCCAAGCATAGGATCCGCCCCTCGCCCCTTCCGGGCTGGAGGACCCTTGCTGCCGTTCTGCTGTCCGGCGAGAATGGGCGCGGGACAAACCTCGCGCCGGAATACTGGAACGGAAACCATGGCACATCGCACGGACGATTCTGGCAAGGGGCACTCCGGTCACAGGAAGGGCTCCGCACGGCGGCGGGCTCGGCTCGACGTCGGAATCTACGAGGCCGAACTTCTCCGGCTCCAAGCAGAACTGGTTGCCCTTCAGGAGTGGGTCCGGAGCACCGGGGCGCGGGTTCTGGTTATCTTTGAGGGGCGGGACGCCGCCGGCAAGGGGAGCGCTATTAGGCGGGTCACCGAGTACCTGAATCCGCGGTTTGCCCGGATAGTAGCGTTGCCGGCGCCGACGGAGCGCGAACGCGGTGAATGGTACTTCCAGCGCTATGTGCCGCATCTCCCCGCAGCCGGGGAAATAGTCCTGATGGACCGCTCCTGGTACAACCGCGCCGGCGTCGAACACGTTATGGGCTTTTGCACCCCGGCGGAGCACAAACGCTTTATGGCGCAGTGCCCGGTCTTTGAACGGCTCCTCATTCAGGACGGCATTCTGCTCTTCAAGTACTGGTTCTCGATCAGCCATGCGGAACAGGAGCGGCGGTTCAAATCCCGTCTGGATGATCCCATGCGGCAATGGAAGCTCTCACAGATGGACCGGGAGGCAATCTTGCGCTGGGAAGACTACTCGCGGGCCAAGGACGACATGTTCATGCAGACGGACACCGCGGAATCACCGTGGTATGTCGTGGAAGCCGAAGATAAACGCCGGGCTAGGATCAACCTCATCGCCCACCTACTCGCCAGCATCGATTACAGCGAAGTACGGACAGAGCCGGTGACCTTGCCGGAGCGGCCGAAGGCCGTCAACTACACGCGCCCGCCGCGGGAGCTATTCCGCTATGTCCCGGACTTCGCGGCAAGCCTGGAAAAACCGGCCGAGGACTGAGCGCAATTGACTTGCTCAGTAGACTGCAGCATGGACATTGTGCGATACATAACGCCGCTGCTGGGCACGTGGCAGGGACAGAACCGCTCCCGGATCATGCCCACGGACGACTACCAGGACTCGGCGGCCACCGCCACTGTCACGGTGACGGCCGCGCACTTCGCGAGCGTCGCCTACACCTGGTCGGACGGTGAGAGCCCACAGGAAGGCCTGTTGCTCCTGGCCGGCGGGGCGTCCGACGCGGAGCCCGCCACTGCGGTGTGGGTGGACTCCTTGCACACGGGCAAGGCACTGATGCAGTTCTCCGGGACCGTGGACGGGGGCGGTGTCCTGCGGCTCAACGGCTGCTACGCGGCGCCGACCGGCCCGGACTGGGGCTGGCAGATCCACATCCACCCGGGGGAGGGCCAGGGCCGACGCATCACCATGCACAACGTCGTCCCAGGTGAAGACCCCTATCAGGTGGTGGAGCTGGTACTCGAACGGTAGGGTACCGGCATGGACATCATCCTCGTACCCGGATTCTGGTTGGACGCCTCGTCGTGGGAGGACGTCACCGCGCCGCTCACCGCTGCCGGGCATAAGGTCTACCCGCAGACACTGCCGGGCCTTGAATCTGCCGATGCGCCGCGCGCCGGGATTGGCCTGCGCACCCACATCGACGCCGTCGTGGCGAAGATCGATACCTTCGACGCGCCCGTGGCCTTGGTGGGCCACTCCGGCGGAGGGGCGATCATCCACGGCGCCGTCGATGCCCGCCCGGACCGGGTGGCCCGGGCAATTTACGTGGACAGCGGACCGCTCGCCGACGGTGGTCTCATCAATGACGAACTCCCGGCCGACGGCGACGACGTGCCCCTGCCGCCGTGGGAGCTCTTCGAGGATGCGGACCTCACCGACTTGACCGAGGACCTGCGTGCCATGTTCCGCGCCCGCGCCATCCCGCAGCCTCGCGGCGTGGCCCAGGACCGGCAGGAGCTCAAGGACGAACGCCGTTTCGAGGTCCCGGCCACCGTCATCGCCTGCGAATTCCCGTCCTCGATGCTGAGGGAAATGATTGCCGGGGGCCACCCGTACGTGGCGGAGCTCGCACGGATCCGCGACGTCGACTACGTGGACCTGCCCACCGGCCACTGGCCGCAGTTCACCAAGCCGGCCGAGCTCGGCGCCGCCCTCCTGGCCGCCGTCGACCGCACTTCGGGGAGCTAGCCGGCCGGGTCGCCCAGTCCGGCGGGAAATTCGTCAGTGGCCGAACGGGTCCGGGTCCACGCCCGGCATCCAGGTCAGGCCCGGAACGCCCCAGCCGCTGCGCTTGGCCTGCTTCATGGCCTTGCGCGAATAGCGGTCGATCAGCCGGTTCACGTAGAGCTTGCCGTCGAGGTGGTCGTACTCGTGCTGGATGACCCGGGCGAACCAGCCGGTTGCCTCGAATTCCACCGGCTTCCCGTCACCGTCGAAGCCCTGGACCCTGGCCCACTCTGCCCGCTTGAGCGGATACTGGCCGCCCGGGAAGGACAGGCAGCCTTCCTCTTCCTCGTCGGGGTCCGGCAGCGCGCCGGAAATCTTGGAAAGCGTCAGGACAGGATTGACCACGACGCCGGTGGGCGGGGCGCCGTCGTCGTTGTCGTACTTGTACACGAAGAGCCGCCTGCCGACCCCCACCTGGGGAGCGGCCAGCCCGACGCCGTTGGCGGCGTCGTTGGTCTCGAACATGTCGGCGATCAGGGTGCGGAGCTCGTCGTCGAAGACTTCGACTTCCGCGGCCCGGCGGTGCAGCACGGGCTCGCCCCAGATCGTAATGGGCAGGACGGTCATGTCAGGGGGTTCCTCAGGTGCTGTTGGAGACGCGGCGTCTCAGCCGGCAATGGTGCGGCCGACGACGTCGCGCATGATTTCGTTGGTGCCGCCGAAAATCGTCAGCAGCCGGGCGGCGAGGTAGGCCTGGGCCACCGGGTATTCCAGGATGTAGCCGTAACCGCCATGCAGCTGCAGGCAGCGGTCCGTAACGGACTTGGCGCGCTCGGACGCCCACAGTTTGGCGCGGGCAGCGCCCGCGGCGTCGAGTTCCCCGGCGTTGAAGGCGAGGATGGCCTGGTCCACGTAGGTTTCGGTGACCTCGACCTCTGTCAGGATGTCCGCGAGTTCGAAGCGGCTGTTCTGGAAATCGATGACCCGCTCGCCAAACGCGTTGCGGTCCTTCGTGTAGCGGACGGTCGCCTCGTAGATGGCGCGCACGACGGCGGAGCTGGCCACGGCGATCGCCAGACGGCCCTGGGGGAGCTGTTCGGCCGCGTACTGCAGGCCCTTGCCTTCCTCGCCCACCAAATCGGCGTGCGGGACGCGGACGTTGTCGAAGAACAATTCGGCCGTGTCGGAGGCCTTGAGGCCCATCTTGTCCAGCTGTTTACCGGTGTTGTAGCCCTCGCCCTTCTGGACCATGAACAGCGAGAACGAGTCGTGGTTTCCGCGTCCGGTGCCGCCGTCGGTGCGGGCCAGGACCAGGGAGGCGTCACCGGAGATGCCGTTGCCGATAAACGTCTTCTGGCCACTGATGAGCCAGTCGTCGCCGTCGCGGACGGCCTTGGTGCGGATGCCGCGCAGGTCGGAGCCGGCCCCCGGTTCGGTCCAGGCGACCGAGGTGACCTTGTCGCCGGAGACCATGCCCGGCAGCCAGCGGGCCTTGAGGTCATCGGAGCCGTAGGCCAGCAGATGGGGGAGGACCATGTCGTCGTGGAGGTGGAACGCCAGGCCGACCGCGAGGTGGTTGCTCTTGGCGAATTCTTCGTCGAGCACTGCCCGGAACCGGTAGTCGGACATCCCCATGCCGCCGAACTCTTCCGGCACGGCGAGGCCCAGCAGGCCCTGCTCGCCGGCCGCCGACCACAGTTCCCGGGACATCATGTGGTCCTCGTCCCACTGCGCGTAGTGCGGGGCAATCGCGCGCACGTTGAACTCGGCGGCCATCTCACGGAACATCTCGTGGTCTTCTTCAAAGAGCTTGCGCTTCACTGCGTTTCCTTCCAATGACAGATCCCGGGACGACTGCGCCGTACGGTCAAAAACTCGGTACAGACAACAAAGGCCGCACCGGATATCCGGTGCGGCCTTTGGAAAAGGTCGGACAATCACTGCCGTCCTTCATGAGGGTGAGCGACGGGGGTTGAACCCGCGACCTCCTGGACCACAACCAGGCGCTCTGCCAACTGAGCTACGCCCACCATGTGCCGTATCACGCCCTCCGGCGAACCGGCTGGCTGGAAAGGCAACGACAAATAGCTTACCTGTTGTTTGGGGGTGGTTTTGCCACTTTTGCGATTTTCACMAAAATTTCCGCGAAACGTGGCGCAGATTACATTCCTGCGCCACGTTTCGCGGGGGTGCCGGCGGGGTGCCGGCGGTTGGTTTCCGTCAGTGTGCCGCTACTGCGCCGGATTGGCGGCGGCTGCCTCGCCGCCCATGACGCGTTTGGCGATCCGCTGCGCCGTGGCACTGTCCGGGCCCGGCGCCGGGACAAACACGGCCTCGCGGTAATACCGGAGTTCGTCAATCGAGTCCTTGATGTCGCCGAGGGCCCGGTGCCCGCCCAGCTTGGCGGGGGACTGGAAGTAGGCCCGGGCAAACCAGCGGCGGGAGAGTTCCTTGATGGTGCTCACATCGATGACCCGGTAGTGCAGGTGCTCCACCACTTCGGGCATATCGCGGACCAGGAACACGCGGTCGGTGCCCACGGAGTTTCCGCCGAGCGGGGCCTTCCGGGGGTCCGGCACCCATTTCTTGATGTAGTCGAGCACCGCTGCCTGCGCTTCGGCCATGGTCTTGCCGTGCGGGAGCTCCTCAAGGAGACCGGACCGGGTGTGCATGTCGCGGACAAAGTCGTTCATCTGGGCCAGCGCGGCGTCGTCAGGCTTGATCACGACGTCGACGCCGTCACCCAGGATGTTGAGCTCCGAATCTGTCACCAGGGCGGCCACCTCGATGAGGGCGTCATTCTTGGTGTCCAGGCCGGTCATTTCGCAGTCAATCCAGACGATGCGTTCGTTAGTAATAGGCACCCGCCCAGCCTACCGTTCCGACGCCACAGAGCCGTCCGGTGCTAGGATTTCGGATACGCGGCCGTCGAATTATTTCGTCAACCGATTTCTTCAACGCGGCGCCCCGGGCCGGACAAAGCGGCTGGCTGTGGGCGGAAATATGGCCCACAACAGATTGGACGATCCTGACATGACGGCGCCTGTGCCTGCGGCGGGGGGAACGGCTGCCGGTACGTCCCGCACGTCCACGTCCCGCCCCTCTGCGTCCGGCCGGTCTGCGCTCGGCCCGGCTGAGCTCACCCCATTGGGGGACGGTGCCGTTGGCGACGTCGACAACCCCCGGTCCCCAATCCTTGCCGGGTTCCTGGGATCGCTGTTCATGACGATCGGTTCGATGGGTGTCGGCTGGCTCGCCCCCGCGTCCGAGCTCCGCCGTGTTCCGCTGTTCATCTGGATGCGCACCGAGGCCCTTGGCGTCGCCCTGTCCATTGTCCTTCTGGCCTTCGGCGGTATGCTCCTGGTCCGCGCCTGGCTGCGGCTCGGCCAGCGCGTCCGGGTCTGGGGAGCCGGCGCCCGCAAAGCCACGCTCCAGGCGACGGTGGCCTGGGGCCTGCCGCTGATGTTCTCCGTCCCGCTGTTCAGCCGCGACGTCTACGCCTATATCGGCCAGGGCCGGCTCATGGTGGAGGGCTTCAACCCCTACGAAAACGGCATCTCTGCGCTGTCCAACTACTTCCAGCTGGGCGCCGACAGGATGTGGACCGAGGCCCCCGTCCCGTACGGCCAGCTGTTCCTGTGGATCGAACAGTTCGTGGTCTGGGCCACCAATGTGCACCCCGAAGGCAGCATCATGCTGTTCCGGCTGGCCGCACTGGTGGGCGTCGTCCTCTGCGTGATCTATGTGCCAAAACTGGCCGAGCTGCACGGCGTGAACCCGAACCGGGCCCTGTGGCTGACGGCAGCCAACCCGCTTTTCCTCACCAACTTCATCGCCAGCGTCCACAACGACGCCCTCATGATTGGCCTTGCCCTGGCCGGCCTCTATTACTGCGCCACCCGCCGGGTCATCCTTGGCATCGTGCTGGTCACGCTGTCCATCTCGGTCAAGCCGATCACGGTCGTCTTCCTGCCGTTCATCGGCCTGCTCTGGGCTGGCAAGGGCGCCAGCTGGCCGCGCAAGTTCGTCTTCTGGGCCCTCACGGCCGGCATCAGCCTGGCCCTGCTGTACCTCATGAGCCGGGTCAATGGCTTCGGCTTCGGCTGGATCAACGGGCTGTCCGCGCCGGGCAGCATCTGGATCTGGTACGCGCCCGTTGGCCTGGTGGGCCTGATCGTGGCCTCCATCTCCAACGCCTTCGGGCTCGACGGCTGGGGACTGGCCAAGTGGGTGTTCGACGCCGGCAAGCTGCTCGCCGTCGGGATCGTGGCCTGGCAGATCTTCCGCGGTGACTACGACAGGCTGATGCGCCGGCTCACCCTGGCGTTCGCCGCCGTCGTGCTCCTGTCCCCGATGATCCAGTCCTGGTACATCGTCTGGCTCATCCCGCTCTTTGCCGTCACCGGCATCCGAGATGACTGGCAGGTCAAGGCGCTCTACTTCATCGTGTCCTTCTTTATGGTGTACGCGATCTCGGACCAGCTGGACGTCTTCCCGTACCTGCAGACCGCGGACCTCGGCCTGGCCCTGGCGCTGGCCCGCAACGCCGCCGCGATCATTGCCCTGCTGTTTGCCCTGTACCTGATCTTCCTGGACCCGAAGACCAAGCAGCTTTTCAGCAAGTCGGACGAGCCGGTCACCACACGTCCGATCATCTAGGCCGGCAGGTTCCTGAGCGCTTCCTTGCGGGAAAGCGGGCTGAGATCGTCCCAGTGCCGCTGCACGAACGCCCGCACCCAGGCCGGATCCGTCCTGGCGTACTGGCGCAGCGCCCACCCGATGGCCTTGCGGATGAAGAACTCCGGATCATCGAGGTTGGCCTCGATCACTGCGGCCAGGAGGGCCGTGTCAGTGGCCGCCTTGGCCCCCAGCTGCGCCGTAATGGAGGCCCGCCGGACCCAGAAGTCGTCGTCCCTGCTCCAGCGCCCCAGCACCGGCGTCAGCTCTGCCCGGTGCGCCTGCAACAGCGTGCCCAGCCGGTGCGCCACCCCGTCCACCAGGTCCCACCAGGCTCCGGTGCGGATGATTTCCTCGTACAGCGCCAGCATGCCCAGCTCCCCGGCGGCGAGTTTGAGCCCCGTGAGCTCGATCGCGGCATAGCGTTCCTCACGGCAGCTGGCCCTCCGCCACAGCGCGAGCACGGTGGACTGCAGCTCCGCCAGGCCGCCCGGCGGATGGGCCGCCGCCTCGGCTCGGACGATCCTGCGGACCTCGGGAACGCGCACGCCCAGCGAGGGCATCTGCGATTTCATGTAGGCCTGCGCCCCCGCGGCGCGGCCAGGATCGGCCGCCGCCTGCAGCCGGCCGCGGATCGCGTCAATCAGTTCAGTGGTGACCATGAGGCCACTGTAGACATCCTGGGGCGGGCTCTAGAGTTGAACCCAGCAAGCCGCGGCTCCGCGTCGAAAGGAAACCCATGTCCATGATCAAGAGTCCTGAAGAGATCGCACTGATGCGCGAGGCCGGCCGGGTGGTCGCCAACACGCTGGGGCGGGTCCGGGAGGCCGCCGCCGTCGGCGTCTCGCTCAAGGAACTGGACGAGGTCGCCGCGGCGTCCATCGCCGACGCCGGCGCCACGCCGGCGTTCCTGAACTACCGGCCGCGGTGGGCGTCAGTGCCGTTTCCCGGGGTCATCTGCGCCTCCGTCAACGACGCCGTGGTGCACGGCATCCCCAACGAGTACCGGCTGCAGGACGGGGACCTGCTGAGCGTGGACTGCGGCGCGTTCCTGGACGGCTGGTGCGGCGATGCCGCCGTCAGCTTCATTGTGGGGACCCCGGACCCGGTGGACCAGGCCCTCATCGACGCCACCGACGCCGCCCTGACCCGGGGGATCGAAGCGGCAAGGATCGGGAACAAGATGGGGGACCTCGCCTACGCGATCGGCGGGGCAGCGCGGCGGGCCGGCTACGGGCTGCTTGCCGATCACGGCGGCCACGGGATCGGCCGGACCATGCACGCCGAGCCGCACGTGCCCAACGACGGGCGTCCCGGCCGCGGCATCAAACTGACCGAGGGCCTGGTCATCGCCATCGAGCCGATGCTGATTCTCGGCCGCAAGGACGACTATTACCATGACGACGACGAATGGACCCTCCGCTCGGCGAACGGTCGCCGCGCCGCGCACAGCGAGCACACCGTGGCCATCACCGCGGACGGGCCTGTGATCCTGACGCTGCCCTAGGGCTAAGGGCTAAGGCCAAGGCCCACGGTAGGCTCCAGCCGGGGGTGCGGCCAGGCGGACGACGGCGCGTCCCGGCACCGCGTCGCTGACCACTGTGAAGCCGGCCGCCAGGAAAAGCCCCAAGGTGCCGTGATAGAGGTCTGCCGGGCCCGCCTTGGGCCGTCGCGCGGGATCAACCGGATAGCCCTCCACCACGGTGGCGCCGTGCGCGAAGGCGTGCTCGACGGCGGCTGCCAGCAGCGCCCCCGCCACACCGCTCCGGCGCTGGCCGGGGGAGACGACGAAACAACTGACTGACCACACCGGGTTCCCGCCGGGATCCCGGGCCACGTCAGGGGCCGACGTCAGGACCTTCGAGCGCAGGATCCTTGGATAGCACCCGCGGGGCTCGACGGCGCACCAGCCCACTGGATTCCCGTCGCGGAAGGCCAGGACACCGGGCGCCGGCTGGCCGCCGTCGAACTTGTCCCTCAACTGGCTCTTGCGGTCCTCCGGCGTCGACGCGGACCACTCGCTGCCGGTCACGGCGAAGAACCGGCACCAGCAGCGTGACGGTTCGCCGCGGACGCCAAAAAGACGCTCGACGTCGGGCCAGTCCGCCGCGGCGGTGGTAATGGCTGGCTGGCTCCGGGGGTCTGCTTCGCCCATGGATAGAGGGTAGCGCCTGGCGGCTTTAGCGCGTGCGCGTGCCCGGGCCGGCCTGTCGGCGGACACGATGCGCGGCGAGCCGCAGTTGAATGATGCGGGCCGCTCCGGCGATCGCGACCAGCACGCCGCCGCCGACGGCCGCGATGAACAAGGCAACGCCGAGCGGAACCGACCCCTCGAGGCCAAAGAACTTCACCTGCACATATTCCTGGTTCTGCAGGATGAAGGCGATGAGCACGATCAGCACCACCAGCGCACTGGCAACCGCGGCCCAGACCATTCCCGCGCGGGTGACCTGGCGCGTTTCCGGGGCWGGGGCAGGGGCAGGGGCAGGGGCCGGCGCCGGCGCCACGGGTGCCTCTGCACGGGAGGTTTCAACCGCGGAGGTCCCGGTCCCGGACCCGGATGTGGCGTCGGCGGTCCCCGGGTACTGGGTGGTCAGGGCATCGTCGGGATTGTTGGGGTCGAATCTGCGGGGTGTCTCGGTCATGGCGGCCGTGCCTTTCGATTGCGGGCAGGGCGCACAGACTTTCCCTGGCGCCCTGCCGGTCCACTCAATACTAAGCGTGCTGATGGCCGGCGGGGTGTCCGGGCGGTTGGGCGCGCGGTTCGGGCTGTTGGCACCGGCCCGGGCACGGTATAACGTCACAGCCAAGGGATTGCCTTGACGAGGAGGCGCGGCCGTGACCATTATCGACATCGCCGTCTATGTGGACGGTCACCGGACCGCCGACCCGGAAGGCCTCGAGGAAACGTATTTTCTCCTGCGGCAGCGCCAGGGCATGGCTTGGATCGGGCTCTACCGGCCGGAACCTGAGGAGCTGCGCTCGGTGGCCGAGGAATTCGACCTGAGCCACCTGGCCGTGGAGGACGCGCTCGCCGGCCACCAGCGGGCCAAGCTGGAACACTACGGCGAGACATTGTTCCTGGTGCTGCGGCCCGCCCGGTACCTGGACGAAGTGGAGAAGGTCGAGTTCGGCGAGATCCATGTGTTCGCCGGCCCGGACTTTGTGGTGACTGTCCGCCGGGCAGAGTCTCCCGATCTGGCCCGGGTGCGCCGGCGCATGGAATCCGAGCCGGAGTTCCTGGCGCTCGGTCCGGACGCGGTGCTGTACGCGATTCTGGACCAGGTGGTGGACGAGTACGAGCCGGTGGCCGCGGGGCTGGAAAACGACATCGATGAAATCGAAGATGACCTGTTCGCCGCCGATCCCGGCGTATCGCGCAGGATCTATGAACTCTCCCGCCAAGTCATCACGTTCCAGCGTGCGACAGCCCCGCTGGCCGGAATCCTGCAGACCCTTATGGGCAGCGGACCGGACGGGGTGCCGGACCCCGAACTGCAGGACCATTTCCGCGACGTCCTGGACCACGCCATCAGGCTGGGGGAGCGGGTGTCTGCCTTCCGGGCACTGCTGCAAAACGCGCTGGCCGTCAACGCAGCCCTCGTCGCCCAGCGGCAGAACGACGAAATGCGGCTCCTGACCGAATCGAGCTTCGCCCAAAATGAGCAGGTCAAGCGGATATCGTCGTGGGCTGCCATCCTGTTCGCCCCGACGTTGATCGCGTCGATCTACGGCATGAACTTCCGCGACATGCCCGAGCTCGACTGGATCTTCGGCTATCCGATGGCACTCGCGCTCATGATCGGCATGGGCGGTGCGCTGTTCCTGACGTTCAAACACAACAAATGGATTTGAGGATCCGGCTGAAATAGGAAGCGGCTCTGACCTTGCGTTGTCGCAGGTCAGAGCCGCTCTCTTGTGCCCCAGGAGGGAATCGAACCCCCGACCGGCGGATTAGAAGGCCGCTGCTCTATCCCCTGAGCTACTGGGGCACGGTGGCACCCGCCGGCCGCTGCCGGGGGATGCCTCAAAAAGTTTACAGTGCCGGAGCGCCGGTGGGGGTCAACGATGGCCGGTGGACGGTCCTGCGGCCCGGACCACTCCTCAACACTGCCCACGCTGCTGCCGGCAGCCGGTTTTCCACATGGCACAGCCGGGCCCTCCCCCGACGGCTGTTCGCGGCGGGATGCTGGAACTGCCCGGCAGGGCACGACAATTCGAGACAGGACATGAGAATGAGCGACAACATTACGGTCCGGGGCTTCGTCGCCTCGGAGATCAGAAGTTCGACCACCCCCGGCGGCGTGCCCACGGCGTCCTTCAGGCTCGGCGCCACCGAGCGCCGCTACGACCGCGGCTCCAGCACCTGGGTGGACGGCAACACCAACTGGTTCACTGTCCAGGGCTACCGGCAACTGGCCGGCAACATCGGCTGCAGCATCAAGAAAGGCCAGCGGGTCATCATCGTTGGCAGGCTGAAGATGCGCAGCTGGGAAAAGGACGGCAGGGTCTACCACGTCGCCGAGATTGACGCGGAGTCAGTCGGCCACGACCTCATGTGGGGCTCTGCCAACTTCACCCGCTCGGCCGCAGCAGGAAGCCAGCCGGCCGCAGGACCTGGTGCCGCTGGTGCGCCTGGCGGCGGAGACGGCGACGACGCCGGACCCCAGACCCAGTCCGGGGATACGGGCGGGGATACCGGCGGGGACGGCGACGGCGGTGCCGATGACCACACGACCTTCATCAACGACGCAAGCGGCGAGGAAGAGGAGGTGGACCAGGAGACCGGCGAACTGAAAGGGGCCGCCGCCTGAATCCCGGGCACCGGCGGGCAATGCCGGGCACCGGATTGGAGCACCACCGCGTGGCAGAATTGCCGATGCAACATGCAAGGAGCGCTGCGGGACGCGCCGCGGCCTCTGCAGGTGCGGTACCGGCGGCCGGTACTACCGCCGGGGGCGGCGCCGCCCGTCGCCGCGGCCGGGCCGTTCCGGCGGCCACAACCGTGGCGCTCCTGCTCGCAGCGTCCGCCTGTTCGATGCCGGCCGGGGGCAGCGGGGCCCAGGCCTCTGGCCCCGGGCGGCTGCCTTGTCGGCGTCCGGGACTGAACCGAACCGTCTGCGGCCGGGCACGGTTGCGGGTGCAATCGGCGCCACTGAGGCAACGCCAACTGCAAGGACAACGGCAATGGCTCCTGCAACAGGGCCTGCCAGGGGGCGCAGCGCGGCTCACGGAATGTGAGTTATCCCGGCCGAACCACTAGATTTGTAGGCATGGCGGAATTTATCTACACAATGACCAAGGCCCGTAAGGCTGTCGGCGAAAAACTCATCCTCGATGACGTAAGCATGTCCTTCTTCCCGGGGGCCAAGATTGGCGTTGTCGGCCCGAATGGTGCCGGTAAGTCCACCATTCTCAAGATCATGGCAGGCCTGGACACTCCCTCCAACGGCGAGGCCCGGCTCAGCCCCGGCTACACGGTGGGCATCCTGCTGCAGGAGCCGCCGCTGAACGAAGACAAGACCGTTCTGGGCAACGTCCAGGAAGGCGTCGGTGAAATCTACGGCAAGATCCTGCGCTTCAACGAGATCTCCGAGGAAATGGCCAGCCCCGACGCTGACTACGATGCCCTCCTCGAGGAAATGGGACAGCTGCAGGAAGCGATCGACGCGGCTGACGCCTGGGATATCGATTCCCAGCTGGAACAGGCCATGGACGCACTGCGCTGCCCGCCCGCCGATGCCGATGTCACCCTGCTCTCCGGYGGTGAGCGCCGCCGCGTCGCGCTGTGCAAGCTCCTGCTGCAGAAGCCGGACCTGCTGCTTCTCGACGAGCCCACCAACCACCTCGACGCCGAGAGCGTGCTGTGGCTCGAACAGCACCTCTCCAGCTACTCCGGCGCCGTCCTGGCCGTCACCCACGACCGTTACTTCCTTGACCACGTGGCCGAGTGGATCGCCGAAGTGGACCGCGGCCACCTCTACCCGTACGAGGGCAACTACTCAACGTACCTGGAGAAGAAGCGCGCCCGCCTGGAAGTCCAGGGCAAGAAGGACGCCAAGCAGGCCAAGCGCCTGACCGAAGAACTCGAATGGGTCCGGTCTAACGCCAAGGGACGCCAGACCAAGTCCAAGGCCCGTCTGGCCCGCTACGAGGAAATGGCTGCGGAGGCGGACCGCACCCGCAAGCTCGACTTCGAAGAGATCCAGATCCCGCCGGGACCGCGCCTGGGCGGACTCGTTCTGGAGGCCAAGGATCTCCAGAAGGGCTTCGACGATCGCACCCTGATCGACGGACTGTCCTTCACCCTGCCCCGCAACGGCATCGTTGGCGTCATCGGCCCCAACGGCGTCGGCAAGTCCACGCTCTTCAAGACGATCGTGGGCCTGGAACCGCTCGACGGCGGCGAACTGAAGATCGGCGATTCCGTCAAGATCTCCTACGCCGACCAGAGCCGCGGCGGCATCGACCCCAACAAGACCCTGTGGGAAGTCGTGTCCGACGGCCTCGACTACATCCAGGTCGGCCACGTCGAAATGCCCTCCCGCGCCTACGTGGCCGCCTTCGGCTTCAAGGGTCCGGACCAGCAGAAGAAGGCCGGGGTGCTCTCCGGTGGTGAGCGTAACCGCCTCAACCTTGCGCTGACCCTCAAGCAGGGTGGCAACCTGCTGCTGCTCGACGAACCGACTAACGACCTCGACGTCGAAACCCTCAGCAGCCTCGAAAACGCCCTGCTCGAATTCCCGGGCTGCGCCGTCGTGGTCTCGCACGACCGCTGGTTCCTGGACCGGGTGGCCACCCACATCCTGGCCTACGAAGGCGACGAGGAGAACCCCTCCAAGTGGTACTGGTTCGAGGGCAACTTCGAGTCCTACGAGGAGAACAAGGTCGAGCGACTGGGCCCGGACGCGGCCAAGCCGCACCGCGTAACGCACCGCCGCCTCACCCGCGACTAAGCCCACACGGCTTCAGCGCCACGAAAAAGCCGGCTCCCCGCGGGGAGCCGGCTTTTGTGTGCCGTGGTGTCTAAGTGCCAGCGGGCGGCCGGGCGGGCTAGCTGCGCTCGGCCTTGCGCATCTGGTGCTGCAGCACCTTGGACTGGACGGCGCCCTTGACCTTGTTCTTCAAATCGTTCGGGACGCGGACCATGCCTTCCTGGGCCACCGTCGCCACGTGCCGGCCGTCCCGGCTGAAGATCTTGCCGGTGGCGAGGCCCCGTGCGCCCTGGGCGCTGGGCGATTCCTGGACGTACAGGAGCCATTCGTCGACCCTGACCGGCCGGTGCCACCACATGGCGTGGTCCAGGCTTGCCACGGACATCCCGGGCGTAATCCAGCTCATCCCGTGCTTGCGGAGGATGGACTCCAGCAGCGTGTAGTCGCTCGCGTAGGCCAGGGCGGCCCGGTGCACGCCGGCGTCGTCGGGCATCGGACCGAAGGTCTTCATCCAGACGGCGTTGCGTGCGTCCTTGGGCCCCTTGGCCGAGACATACAGCGCCGGATCGACGTGGCGGATATCAAACGGCCGCTCGTACGCCCAGTGCCGGGCCACGGGGTGATCGAACTTGCCCAGCAGGTCGGCAGTGCTGGGCAGCGACTCGGGGTCCGGGATCCCGGCGGGCATCTCGGACTGGTGCTCGATCCCCTCGTCCTCGGCCTGGAAGGACGCGATCATCGACAGGATGGGCATGCCCTCCTGGTAGGCGTGGACCCGGCGGGCCGAGAACGACCGGCCGTCGCGCAGGCGCTGCACGCCGAACGTGATCGGCTTGTTGGCGTCTCCTGGCCGGAGGAAATAGCCGTGCATGGAGTGCACACTGCGGTCCGGATCGACGGTGCGGCTGCCGGCTATCAGGGACTGCGCCAGCACCTGGCCGCCGAAGACGCGGTGCCTGGGCTGCTGCTGGGAGGGGCCCATGAAGATGTCCTCGTCCGTCCGCGCGCCCTCAAGCTCGCCGAGGTTGAGGAGTTGGATGAGCGAGGAGGTGGGATCCTGGGTCGGGAGCCCCAGCAGTCCGGCTTCGGCTTCAGTCATGGTCTGACTCTAGACGGCACAGTCACACTGCTCAAAAGGGACACTGCTCAAAAGGCGGCGCGGCTCCCGAGAGGCGCAGCCGGTAGAGTCGGTAGTGTGTCTGATGTCCTAACCCAGCCCCTGCAGTTCTCCGATCCCCGCGACCTCGACGACCTGCGCACCTTCGCCACGCGCGCCAAGTCCATTGACGACGGCGCCATCCGGCTCCAGGCCGCGGGCCCAGTCCTGGCCGCCTACGTCTGCGTCCTGCGGCCCCGGCTCCTGGGCGAATCCACCCCCACCATCCTGGGCCTGCGGACCATGGCGCTGGCGCAGCCGGCGGACACTGACGTCACCGTGCCGCTGTCCGCCGTGCTGGACCGTTTGGCACGGGCGGGGGAGCACGACGTCGAACTTCCTGTCCCGCCGGTGACCGTCAGCGAGTCGTGGGCGGGGATCGGGGCGCCGCGGGCCGGCTGGGAACTGCTCGGCACGGTTCAGGACACCGTCCTGCGGGCCGCCGCCGAGGCCGGCATCAGGGAGATCGCCGCGATCATCCCGGACAAGCCGGGCGCGCTGATCGTCAATAACGCCCGGGCAACGGTCTGGGGCCGGGAACTGCCCGACGCCGCCGGGCTGCCGGCCGGCGCCGCGTTCGCCGCCCTCACCCTGGGCTTCCTGGCCGACGGCGAACAACGGCTCTACCGGGCCGGGCGCTGGTTCCGGCTCAGCGGCACCCGCGGCCACGTGCTGGTCCGGACCGGCACCGGGCTCTAGGAAGCTTCCCGGCACCCTCCGCTCAGGCCTCCGACGGGCTGTTCACCATGGAAAGGGCTGCCCGCTCCATGTAGTCCCAGAGCGTTCCCTCGTACAACTGAGGCAGCTCCAGGGCATCCACCGCGGCGCGCATGTGGAACAGCCAGCGTTCCTTGGCCTCCGGCGTCACCCGGAACGGCATGTGGCGCATCCGCAGCCGCGGGTGCCCGCGCTCCTCGCCGTACGTGGTGGGCCCGCCCCAGTACTGTTCCAGGAACATCAGGAAGCGCCGCTTGGCCGGGCCGAGGTCCTCTTCCGGGTACATGGCGCGCAACAGCGGATCGGTCGCGACGCCGTCGTAGAAGACGTCGATGAGCTTCACAAAAGTCTCGTGGCCGCCCACGGCGTCATAGAAGTTGTCTGTGTAGCCGGGCTGGCTGAATGGATCGTTTTGCAGCAGCTGCCTGGGCTGGCTGGGTTCGCCGGCGCTGGGAATCGTCATTTCTCTATTCTCCGGCCTTCTGCTGGGGTGCGCTGTCGGCCTCGTCCGCCGGCGGTGTCTCCGGCGGAATGTAAGTGCCCTGGGAGCGGTTGCCCACGCGCAGGATTTCGCCGTTGCGCAGGTACCAGATGGTGCCGTCGTCGGAGCGGACCCGGGTGATCCGCAGGTTCATGGCCTCGACGGTGCCCACCACCTCGGAGGTCTCGATGATGTCGCCAATGCCGTACTGGTCCTCGATCGTGATGAAGATGCCGGCGAGGAAGTCGCGGATCAGCTGCTGGGCGCCGAAGCCGATGGCCACACCGAGGATGCCGACGCTGGTCAGGATCGGGGCAATGTCCACGTTCAGGTTCTTGAGCACATACACGATGGTGAGGACGGCCACCAGGACGCCGACCACGCTGCTGAGCAGTGCGCCGATTGTCTGTGCCCGCTGGACCCGGCGCTCATGGTCCAGGGCGCGGAAGGCCGGAGCCACCCAGCGGAAGTGCGGCTTCTTGAAGAGCGTGCTGCCCGAGGCGACGCGCTTGGTGATGACGGAGATCACGAAGGATGCCACCAGCCACACGGCGACGCCGATCCCCAGGCTGATCAGGGCACCCGGCAGGTTGACGGCCGCRATGTCTTGGGCGGTGATTGGTTCGATGGTGGTAAGGCTGATCATCGGCGGGGGAAAACTCCTTGTTGCTGCGTCCCTGCTGCCGGCCGGCAGCGGGGCTGGGCGTCCGGATAGGCGGCCGGCGTTCGCCGGGCGCATAACACTCTGGTCTACTTCAACATTAGCGCCGTAGCGTGGCTCCATGCGCATCCTGGTACTCGGCGGAACGGTCTTCCTGTCAGCAGAAATAGCCCGGCAGGCCCTGGCCGCGGGCCACGACGTCACCTGCCTGGCCCGCGGTACCGTCGCTGCGCCGCCCGACGGCGCTACCTGGCTGCGCGCGGACCGCTCCCAGGGGGAGGCCGCCTACGTGGGGGCCGCCGGCAGCGGCGGGTGGGACGCCGTCGTCGACGTTTCGCGGGATCCTGGCCAGGCGCGGGAGGCGCTCGAGGCGCTGGCCGGCTCGGCCCGGCACTGGACCTTCATCTCCAGCTGCTCTGTCTATGCGGACCATTCGGTGGCCGGCGCCGCCGAAGATGCCCAGGTGCTTCCGCCGCTGGCGCCGGGGACGGAACTGAGCATGGATAACTACGGCGAGGCCAAGTCCGCGATCGAGCAATGGACCCGCCAACTGGCAGGGGACAAGGCGCACCTCTGCCGTGCCGGCCTGATCGGCGGACCCGGGGACGGCTCCGACCGTTACGGGTACTGGCCGGCCCGTTTCGCCCGGGACAACTATCCCGTCCTGGTCCCGGACATCCCCACCGACGCGACCCAGATCATCGACGTCCGCGACCTCGCGGCCTGGATCCTCACCGCCGCCGAAAACGGGATCACCGGGGCACTGAACGCCGTCGGCGAACCGGTCCCCTTTGCCGCCTACCTTGAGGAGTCGCGTCAGCTCGCCGACGCCGACTCCGAGGCCGTTGTGGCTCCCGAGGACTGGCTGGCGTCCCACGGCGCGAACTACTGGGCCGGTCCGGACTCGCTGCCGCTGTGGCTGCCGCCCGGCCATGATGGCTTCGAGACCCGCAGCAATGACGCTGCCCGGGCAGCCGGGCTGTCCATCCGGCCCTGGATGGACACGCTGCGGGACACCTTGGCGGATGAACGCCGCCGCGGACTCGGCCGCGAACGCAAGGCCGGGATGAGCCCGGAGACGGAACGCCGGATCGTGTCCGAGTACAAGGCAGAGGTCTCAGCCGGGCCCGGCTGACGGTGCCGGCTGACCTGTTCAGTCTGTCTGGCCCTCCACCACAGCCGTGGGCTCGTGCAACACCGGGAAGTTGACGCTGCGGGCAATGAAGCAGAGTTTGTTGGCCTCGACGTGAAGCTCCTCCAGAACATCCGGGGCCGCCGGTCCAGCCACCGTCACCGTGGGCTTCAGCGTGACGGATTCGAACTGCCCGCTGCCGTCCCGGTTGGTCCGCATCAGGCCCTCGGCCCGGTCCTCATAAGCTGTCACCACCACGCCGTGCTTCACGGCCACGTGCAGGAAGGAGAGCATGTGGCACTGCGAGAGCGCGGCCAGGAGCAGCTGTTCGGGGTTGTAGCGCTGCCGGTCCCCGTGAAAGGTCGGATCGGCGGAGCCGCGCAACACCGGCACCCCGGGGATCTCGACGTCGTGGTCGCGTGAGTAACCGCGGTATGTGGACGTCCCGGACCCGAGGTTCCCAGTCCAGCGGACAGTCAGCGCGTAGCGGTGTTCGTCAAGGCTCATGCGGCCAGTCTAGAACGACGGAACCCCGGCGCCGCGCGGGGGCGGCACCGGGGTTCCAGGATCGTCGGGGCAGGCTGTTGGCGTCCTAGCCGACGTCAGCCTGGCGGGCCCGCAGGGAGCGGGCCACGCCGTCGCGGTTCTCCAGCATCATCCGGCGCAGCGCCGAGCTGTCCTCCGGCAGCGAGGCCAAGAACTCATCCGTGCGGTCCACGGTGGCCTGCGTGGTCAGCTGGGCCGGGTAGAGCCCGACGACGATCTGCGAGGCCAGCGCGTGGGTGCGGTTGGCCACGATGCCCGGGACGGCCTCGAAGTACTTCTCGGCGTACGGCTCCAGCAGGGACGTGTCCAGGGCCCGGGTAAAACCGGTCACCGCGGAGCCCTGCAGGGCGTTGGACAGATCGCCCTTGACCACAATCGATTCCCAGGCTTCGGCCTTGGCCTCCGGAGTGGGGATGGCGGCCTTGGCCAGGGCCGCCGCGTTCTGGCCGTTGGAGGTGTTGTCGTGCGCCAGTTCCTCGTCGATCCGCTCCTGCCCGGCGCGGCCGCCTGCCACGAGGGACGCCAGCAGCTCCCACCGCAGGTCCTGGTCCACGCTCAGCCCGTCGAGGGTGAACGAGCCGTCCAGCAGCCCGGACACCGTGTCCAGCTGCCCGGCGCTGCGGGCCAGCAGGGCGTAGGACTTCACGAACTGCAGCTGCGCGTCCGAGCCGGCAGGCACCGCCGAGGCGAGCTCCCAGAGCTTGTCGGCCGCGGCTACGGCAGTGGCCGCCTGGTGCTCCTCGGCCACGTAGAAGGTCAGCGTGGTGGCAAGCTGCCGGAGCTGGACCATGATCACGGAGGAATCGGATTCCTCGGCAATGTTGGCCAGGATCAGGTCCACGTACCCGCGGGCCGGGGATTCGCCGTCGCGCGCCGCGTCCCAGGCCGAGCCCCACACGAGGGTGCGCGGGAGGCTCTGGCTGAAGTCCTTCAGGTGCGCCGTTGCGGTGGCGAGGGACTTCGGATCCAGGCGGACCTTGGCATAGGCGAGGTCGTCGTCGTTGAGCAGGATCAGGTCCGGCTGGGCCAGGCCGGCCAGGGCCGGAACTTCGGTGCGCTCGCCGTCGACGTCGAGCTCCTCGCGGTGCACCCGCTCCAGCCTGCCGGCGCCGTTGAGGTTGTAGAAGCCGACGGCGAGGCGGTGCGGCCGCAGCGTCGGTTCGCTCTCGATCGCCGACTGCACGATGGCGAAGGAGCCGATGGTGCCGTCCGCGTCCGCCGAGATCTCCGGTGTCAGGGTGTTGACGCCGGCGGTTTCCAGCCAGAGCTGGCCCCACCTTTCGAGGTCACGGCCGCTGGCCTTCTCGAGTTCGGCCATGAGGTCGCTGAGCTCGGTGTTCTGCCAGGCGTGCTTGCTGAAGTACTCGCGCACCCCGGACATGAATTCCTCCGGGCCCACCCAGGCGACGAGCTGGCGCAGCACCGAGGCGCCCTTGGCGTAGGTGATGCCGTCGAAGTTCACCTCAACGTCCTGGAGATCGTTGATCTCGGCAAAGATCGGGTGCGTGGTGGGCAGCTGGTCCTGCCGGTACGCCCAGGACTTCTCCACGGACGCGAAGGTGGTCCAGGCGTGGTCGAACTCGGTGTTCTCCACGGCGGCCAGGTGGGACATGTATTCGGCGAAGGACTCGTTGAGCCAGAGGTCGTTCCACCAGCGCATCGTCACGAGGTCACCGAACCACATGTGCGCGAGCTCGTGCAGCACGGTGATGGCGCGGCGTTCCACCTGGGCATCGGTGACCTTGCCGCGGAAGACGTAGCCTTCAAGAATGGTGACGGCCCCGGCGTTTTCCATGGCGCCGGCGTTGAACTCCGGCACGAAGAGCTGGTCGTACTTCTCGAACGGGTACGGGCAGCCGAACTGGGCCTCGAAGAACTCGAAACCCTGCCGGGTGAGCTCGAAGATGTTCTCGGCATCGAGGTACTGCATGAGCGACTTGCGGGCGAAGATGCCCAGCGGAGTGACCCGGCCTTCCGCCGACGTGACTTCGCTGCGCACCGACTGGTACGGCCCGGCAATGAGCGCGGTGACATAGGAGGAGAGCCRCGGAGTGGGGGTGAACTCCCAGACGGAGCGGGCGCCCCCGTCCGCGCCTGGGATGGTCTCCACCGGCACCGGTGTGGGGGAGTTGGACACGAGGTCCCAGTGCGAGGGGGCGGTGACGGTGAAGGTGAAGCTGGCCTTGAGGTCGGGCTGTTCGAAGACGGCGAACATGCGCCGCGAGTCCGGGACCTCGAACTGCGTGTACAGGTAGACCTCGTTGTCCACCGGATCCACGAAGCGGTGCAGGCCTTCGCCGGTGTTCATGTAGGGCGCGTCGGCGACCACGAGCAGGTGGTTCTCGGCCGCCAGGTCCGGGAGCTGGATCCGGACGCCGTCGGAGACCTCGCCCGGGTCCAGTTCGCGGCCGTTGAGGCTCACGCTGTGCACGGCGTGGGTCACGGCGTCGATGAAGGTCGAAGACCCAGGCTTGGCCCTGAACTTCACGGCCGTGGTGGACCCGAAGACTTTCTCGCCACGCGTCAGGTCAAGGCTGACCTCGTAGGAGTCGACGTCGATCAGGGCGGCGCGCTCGCGGGCTTCGGCGCGGGTCAGGTTCATACCGGGCAAAGGGGCCTCCAGAAGAAGATGGATACTGCCGGCCGGCCGCAGCCGCCGGCGATACTGTGAAATTATTCTTTCACGTCAGCGGCCTATGGCAAGTTAGCCCGATCACAATGTCCGGCGCCAACGCCCCTGCACCGAGTCCACGATTTGCCACGAATGGCCGCTAAGCCGATGCCCTTGGCGGCCATTCGTGTCAGATGAGTGCGGTGGGGCGGCGCGGCGTGGCGGGCACGTTGAGGTTGCCCCGGCTTCGGACCCGGGCACGGACCTTCGGAACCGGGGTGTGTGGTTTGCCCGTGTGCGCTTGAACTTCGATCCAAGTGCTTCCCGGAGCTCCGCCGGCACTCTCTCCATCGATTCGCCGCAGATGGCCGCTATGCCACCGTGCTTAGCGGCCATTCGTGTCAAGTGAGTGCTCTGTAGGGCGGGCACGTTGGCGTCGCCCCGGCTTCGGCCCCGGACTTGAACCAGGGCCGGGAGTCCAGCCGCGCTCCGTCAGCGCCGCGCGCACCCGGGTAACCGCGGCCGGCTCCATCCCAGGGGCGAACGGGGTCAAATGCCATTGGGTCAATACGACGACGCGCCACCCGGCATCCCTGGCGTTCTCATCCCGGAAGATGTCGCTGCGACGCTGGGCCGGACTGGCGTGATGCCCGCCGTCGTACTGAATCGCGATCTCTTCTTGCTCGTGGGCGGGTCCTGTACAACGTGCCTGATCCCACGTTTCCCTCCCGTCGACCTCCTGACCTGCGCGCACGTCCCCAGATCCCTCAAGGTGCGGCGGGGGTAGCGTTGGGGTATGGGAAAGATCCGTTACTCAGTCGATGCCAGGGCGCTGCGCTTTGCCATCGGTTTCCCCCTGATGCTGGCGGCCGGATTCGTGGTGTGCGCGCTTCTGGTGCGCCCGGATTTGCCCGAACCGCTGGCCGTCCGCTGGACTGGTGCCGGTGCCGCCGACTTCGCGCCGTTCACCGCCGTCACGGGAGCAGGTGCCGCGCTGATCGTGGTGATCGGCTGGGCCGTGCTGCTGCAGGCCGTTCCGCTGTCCCGCCCCGTGATGATGCGCCGCATCATGATGGGCGCCGGCCTGGCCATGAGCCTCTTCGTCACCACCGTCCTGGCAGCCGTGCTCGTGGGCCAGCTGGGATTGCCCGATGCGCGGGGATCCCATGTGGACGCCTCCGTTCTGGCCCTCGGCAGCGGCGCGGCCCTCGCCCTGGGCGTCGTCATGGGTTTCGTGTTCAAGGCCGACGAACGCTGGTCTGTCGATGACGACCTCGCCGTCCGCCAGGCCCTCGAGCGTGAACAGGATCCGGAACTGGCCAGGGACCGGGTCAGCCTCTGGGTCCACGCCCGCAGCTCGATCTTCGTCATGCTCGGCATCGCGACGCTTCTGCCCGCCGCCCTCCTCACCATTGCCGTGCCGTGGCTTGCTGCCCTCCTGGTCGCCGCGGCCCKGGTGGCCGCGGCGTTCCTGGTGGCCCGGATCCGGGTTGACCGCGGCGGCCTGCACGTCTTCGCGGCAGGCTTCGTCCGGGTCATGGAAGTTCCGGCCGCGGCCATCGACGCCGCCACGCCCCGGGACGTCAYGGCGGCGGACTATGGCGGGTGGGGATACCGGATCCACGGCAACACCACGGCGATGCTGGTCAGCAGCGGCCCCGCCGTGGTCATCGACCGCTCGGACGGGCGGCGGCTGGCGGTGAGCGGCGGAAGCGCCACCGCGGCGGACAACATGGCCCAAACGCTTTCCCGGGTGGCGGACAGGGCCCGGCGGAACGGCGGGACACCCGCGGTGTAACTCGTCCGTGTAAACAGCCGTGTAACACGAGAGCCCCGTGAGGCATCCGGCCAGCTAGAGCACCGCTCCGGAAGGCTCGGCCTAGTACGCTTGGACCAGACCCCAACCGCACCCGGCCGCCGCCCGGCGCCGCAACCGAACGGAACAGCCGTGACCATTTCTGACTTCCCCCGCGTGCACATCGCCACCGACCACGCCGGCATGGAGCTCAGCGCCCACCTCGTCAGCCACCTCAGTGCCAAGGGCTACGAGGTGCTGGACCACGGACCCAAGGTCTACGACGCCCTGGATGACTACCCGTCGTTCTGCATCAACGCCGCCCTCGCGGTCGTCGCGGACCAGGAAGCCGGAACCCACGCCCTGGGCATCGTCCTCGGCGGCTCTGGCAACGGCGAACAGATTGCCGCCAACAAGGTCAAGGGCGTGCGTGCCGCGCTGGCGTGGAACCTCTCCACGGCGCAGCTTGCCCGCGAACACAACGACGCCAACGTCGCCGCCGTCGGCGGCCGCCAGCACAGCGTCCAAGAGGCCACGGAAATCATCGAGGCCTTCCTGACGGAGCCGTTCAGCAACGACGAGCGCCACGTCCGCCGGATCGGCAAGATCGCCACATACGAGCGCACCGGCGAGGTCATCGACTAGTGCCGGAAGGGCATTCCGTCCACCGGCTGGCCCGCCAGTTCGGTGACGTTTTCGCAGGCGAGAGGCTGACAGTCTCGAGCCCGCAGGGCCGGTTCGCGCCCGGCGCCGCACTGCTGGACGGCCACGTCATGACAGCCGCGACCGCGCACGGCAAGCACCTCTTCCTCGAGTTCGAGCACGGGCTGGACCTGCATGTCCACCTCGGCCTCTATGGCGCCTGGAATTTTGGCGGCGACGCCAGCTTCCGCGGCGCGTCCAGCATCGGCGCGCCCCGGAAGGTGGGGGAGCGGGAGGTCTACGACGACGACAGCGCGGCTGAGCCGGCCGACGTCGTCGCCGCCTCGTCTGCATACGCAGGGCCGCCCGCGCCGGTGGGCGCCGTCCGCGTCCGGCTGGTGAGCAGGCACGGCTGGGCCGATCTCCGCGGCGCAACCACGTGCGAGGCAATCACGGAACCGGAGGCGGCGGCCGTGCTGGCGCGGCTCGGCCCGGACCCGCTGCGCAACCGGTCAGGGGACCGGGACGCCTTCATCGCCACGGTGGCGGGCAAACGCACACCGCTGGCGGGCCTGCTCATGGACCAAAAGGTGATTGCCGGCGTCGGGAACGTCTACCGGGCCGAACTGCTGTTCCGGCAGCGCCTCAACCCCTGGCTGCCCGGGGCTGAACTGTCAGTGGACGCGGCCCGCCGGCTCTGGGACGACACCGTGGCAATGATGTCCGACGGCGTCCGGGACGGACGGATCATCACGACGCCGCCGCGCTACTGGAATGGGGCCGGTGCCGGCGCGTCCCGTCGCGTGCTGCCGGAACCGGATGAGGCACACTTCGTCTACCGCCGGCACGGGCTGGACTGCCGTGACTGCGGCACGCCCGTGGCGCTCACGGAGTTGGGTGCGCGGAAACTGTACTGGTGTCCGCAGTGCCAGCAGGCCGGAGCAGGCATAAACGCCGCAGGCATGAAGCAGGCATGAAAGACGCATGACAGAGGCATGAATCGGGCATGAAAGATGCATGACAGAGGCATGAATCGGGCATGAAAGATGCATGAGGGCAAGAAAAAAGCCCCTCTCGCAGAGGGGCTTTTTTCGTCATATTTCCGAGGGGACGACGGGAATCGAACCCGCGTAATCAGTTTGGAAGACTGAGGCTTTACCATTAAGCTACGTCCCCGGGAACCTGCTGGAACTCCAGCATAACTTCCGGTCGGCTGTGCAAGCCGGATACAACTAAACCCAATTCAGGGCCCCGGTGTCAAATGTGCAAATCGGCAGTGGATGACCGTAGACTGTTCTGTGCACTTACGGGGTGTAGCTCAGCTTGGCTAGAGCGCCTGCTTTGGGAGCAGGAAGTCGCAGGTTCAAATCCTGTCACCCCGACTCTGCAAGCACTGCCAGCACGTGGCAATGCAGAACCCCATACCCCCCAAACCAGGAGTACTTAGACTGTGAAGAGCGCTGTCGAGAACCTCACCCCCACGCGGGTCAAGCTCAATGTTGAGGTCCCCTTTGAGGAATTGAAGCCCAGCATCGCAGAGGCATACAAGACTGTTGCTTCGCAGATCCAGGTCCCCGGTTTCCGCAAGGGCAAGGTCCCCTCCAAGCTCATTGACCAGCGCGTTGGCCGCGGCTACGTCCTGGAGACGGCCATCAACGAAGGCCTCAACGGCTGGTACCAGGCCGCCGTGCAGGAAACCGGCATCCGCCCCCTGAGCCGTCCCGAGGTCGAGATCACCGAGGTTCCGGACCCGTCCGCCACCGACGGTGAGCTCAAGTTCCACGCCGAGGTTGACATCCGCCCCGAGATCGAGCTGCCTGACTACGCCGGCATCAAGGTTGAGGTCGCTGCCGCCGAGTCTTCGGACGCCGACGTCGACAAGGCCCTGGACGAGCTCCGCGGCCGCTTCGGCACGCTGAAGTCCGTAGACCGTCCGGCCGCCGATGGCGACTTCCTGACGATCGACATCGCAGCCTCGATCGACGGCGCAGACGTTGACTCCGCCTCCGGCCTGTCCTACCAGGTTGGCGCCGGCACCATGCTCGAAGGCCTCGACGAGGCCGTCACCGGCCTCAGCGCCGACGAGGACGCCATCTTCGACACCACGCTGGTTGGCGGCGAGCACGCCGGCGAGTCCGCCCAGGTCAAGGTCACCGTCAAGGCCGTCAAGGAGCGCGAACTCCCCGTCGCCGACGACGACTTCGCCCAGCTCGCCAGCGAATTCGACACCCTGGCCGAACTCCGTGAGGACCTCGCCAAGCAGGCCGCCGAGTCCAAGGTTGTGGACCAGGGCGTCGAGGCCCGCGACAAGGTCCTGGACAAGCTCGTTGAGCTCGTTGAGGTTCCTGTCCCGGCATCGATCGTTGAAGAGCAGCTTGAGCAGCACTTCAACGCCGAAAACGCCCACGGTGAAGGCGAGCACGACACCGAGGAGCACCGCGCCGAGGTCAAGGCCAACACCGAGCGCGCCTTCCAGAACGAGATCATCCTTGACGCAATCGCCGAAAAGGAAGAAGTCAACGTCAGCCAGAACGAGCTGATCGACTACATTGTCACCACCGCCAGCCAGTACGGCATGGACCCGAACCAGTTCGCCCAGATCATCGATCAGAGCGGCCAGGTTCCCATGATGGTTTCCGAGGTCCGCCGCCGCAAGGCACTGGCCGTCGTATTGGGCCAGGCCGAGGTTACCGACTCCGAGGGCAACAAGGTTGACCTGAGCGATTTCGTCCGCCCCGGCGACGAGGCTGCCCCGGCCGCCGAGTCCGTTGAGGAAGCAACCGCAGAGGATGCAGCCACCGAGGCCACGCCGAGCGATGACCCCGCAGCAGTGAAGTTCTAGCATTGCCGCTGACGGCCCCCGGATCACCGATCCGGGGGCCGTTCGTTTTAAGCCCGCGCCTGCCGGCCATGTCCTGTTGACGCAGCCAGTTAAGCGCCGCGAAGGCCGTGCCTCCGGGACCCGGCTTGCGCGGTCCCGGCAATCGTGCGCCGTCAGCGAACAGCCCGGCGCCAGCGAACAAAGCGGGCCTGAAAACGGTTAGTGTCGCTGTAGGAAAGTTCAGTGATGTCGTCCAATGGCGTCACCGTCGCCAGCGAGAGGTAAGTACATATGTCACAGCAAGCAGGGGCACCCCGGATGGCCACGGTCGATCCGGCAGCCCAGGATAACTACATTTACAACCGCCTGCTGAAAGAGCGCATCATCTGGCTCGGCTCCGAGGTCCGCGACGATAACGCCAACGCGATCTGCTCCCAGCTGCTGCTGCTCTCGGCGGAGAATCCTGAAAGGGACATCTACCTTTACATCAACTCACCCGGCGGCTCCGTCACCGCCGGCATGGCCATCTACGACACCATGCAGTTCATCCCGAACGATGTTGTCACGGTTGCCACCGGCCTCGCCGCGTCCATGGGCCAGTTCCTGCTCTCCTCCGGCACCAAGGGCAAACGCTACGCCACCCCCAACGCCCGCATCCTCATGCACCAGCCCTCCGGCGGCATCGGCGGCACGGCGTCGGACATCAAGATCCAGGCCGAGCTGATCCTGCACATGAAGAAGGTCATGGCCGAGCTGACCGCTGACCAGACCGGCCAGAGCGTGGACACCATCCTCAAGGACAACGACCGCGACAAGTGGTTCACGGCCCCGGAAGCCCTCGAATACGGCTTCTTCGACAAGATCGCGGCGCACGCCGGATCCGTTGCCGGCGGCGGCGGAACCAACGCCAATGGCTCCGGCAACGCCGGCGGCGCTGCGACAGCCACCGAGAACTGACCGGCAGGTAGACAGCAATGAATTCAGGAGCAATGAACATGAACTACAACTTCGGTTCGACTGCCGGCAACCTGCCGAGCAGCCGCTACGTGCTGCCGCAGTTCGAAGAGCGCACCCCCTACGGCTTCAAGCGCCAGGACCCGTACACCAAGCTGTTCGAGGACCGCATCATCTTCCTCGGCGTCCAGGTCGACGACGCCTCGGCCGACGACGTGATGGCCCAGCTGCTGGTGCTCGAGTCCACGGACCCGGACCGCGACATCACGCTCTACATCAACTCCCCGGGCGGCTCCTTCACCGCCATGACCGCGATCTACGACACCATGACGTACATCCGGCCCGAGATCCAGACCGTCTGCCTCGGCCAGGCGGCCAGCGCCGCCGCCGTGCTGCTCGCGGCCGGCACGCCGGGCAAGCGCCTCGCGCTGCCGAACGCCCGCGTGCTGATCCACCAGCCCTCACTGTCCGGCGGACAGGGCGGGCAGGCCTCGGACCTGGAGATCCAGGCCGCCGAGGTCATGCGCATGCGGTCCTGGCTTGAGGACACGCTGGCCAAGCACTCCGGCCGAACGCCGGAACAGGTCAACAACGACATCGAGCGGGACAAGATCCTCACGGCCGCCGAGGCCATGCAGTACGGCCTCATTGACCAGGTCCTCGATTCCCGCAAGATCAAGCCCCAGGCAATCGCGCGCTAATCAGCAATTCGCGACGCGCCGGTGCGGCACTTTTACTTGGCCGCACCGGCGTCCGCTTTCCACCCAACAGGCCCAAAGTGACCTAGAGTGGAACATGTCACAGGCAGCAGCAAGCTACTAAAGGGGTTCACACATGGCTCGGATTGGCGAGAGCACTGATCTGCTGAAGTGTTCTTTCTGCGGAAAGAGCCAGAAGCAGGTCCGCAAGCTCATTGCCGGGCCCGGCGTCTACATCTGCGACGAGTGCATCGAACTCTGCAACGAGATCATCGAAGAAGAACTCGCGGAAGTAGCTGACCTGGGCAGTTTCGAGCTGCCCAAGCCCCGCGAGATCTTTGATTTCCTGCAGGAATATGTGATTGGCCAGGAACCCGCCAAGCGGTCGCTTGCCGTCGCGGTGTACAACCACTACAAGCGGATCCAGGCCGGCCACGCGCCGAAGAGCGGCAGCCTCGCCGACGGCGTGCACCACGACGACGTCGAGATCGCCAAGTCCAACATCCTGCTGATCGGCCCCACCGGCTGCGGCAAGACCTACCTGGCCCAAACCCTGGCCCGCCGCCTCAACGTCCCGTTCGCCGTGGCCGACGCCACGGCCCTGACGGAGGCCGGTTACGTCGGTGAGGATGTTGAGAACATCCTCCTCAAGCTCATCCAGGCCGCCGACTATGACGTCAAGAAGGCCGAGCAGGGCATTATCTACATCGATGAGATCGACAAGATCTCACGCAAGAGCGAAAACCCGTCCATCACCCGGGATGTCTCGGGTGAGGGCGTGCAGCAGGCGCTCCTGAAAATTCTCGAAGGTACCGTGGCCTCGGTCCCGCCGCAGGGCGGACGCAAACACCCGCACCAGGAATTCATCCAGATTGACACCACCAACGTGCTGTTCATCGTGGCCGGAGCTTTCGCGGGGCTCGAGGACATCATCGGTTCGCGTTCCGGACGCAAGGGCATCGGCTTCGGCGCCCCGCTCAACGAGGTCAAGAACACCACGGATTCTTACGGCGAGGTCATGCCGGAAGACCTGCTCAAGTTCGGGCTGATCCCGGAATTCATCGGCCGGCTGCCCGTCATCACGACCGTCTCGAACCTGGACCGCGCCGCGCTCATCCAGATCCTGTCCACGCCGAAGAATGCCCTCGTCAAGCAGTACCAGAAGATGTTCCAGCTCGACGGCGTCGAGCTCATCTTCGAGGACGAGGCCCTGAACACCATTGCCGACCAGGCGCTGGAGCGCGGCACCGGAGCCCGAGGGCTCCGCGCCATCATGGAGGAAGTGCTGCTCCCGGTCATGTTCGACCTCCCCAGCCGTGACGACGTCGCGAGCGTCGTAATCACGGAAGAGGTCGTGACCAAGAAGGCAGCGCCCACGATGATCGCCCACGACGTCAAGCGCCGCAAGTCCGCCTGATCCGGACCAGGCCAGCACGGGAATAAACAACCCGTACCGGTCGCTATGATCCTTGGCGCGCCGTGTAGGTGATCTGCCTCAGCGCATCCCCCAGACTTCCTTAAGGAGAACACCTGTGCCTGAAACCATGACCAACAAAGCCGACTTCTGGTTCGACCCGATGTGCCCGTTCGCCTGGGTTACCTCCCGCTGGATCGGCGAAGTGGAAGAAGTCCGTGACATCAAGACCGAGTGGCATGTGATGAGCCTCGCCGTGCTCAATGAGGGCCGCGAGGAGCTGCCCGAGCAGTACAGGGAGTTCATGAAGAAGGCGTGGGCTCCCGTCCGCGTCATCACTGCCGCCGCTGAACAGCATGGCGCGCAGTACATCAAGCCGCTCTACGACTCCATGGGCACCAAGATCCACAACGAGGGCAACAAGGATGTCGACGAGGTCATCGCCAAGTCGCTTGCCGAGGCGGGACTGCCGGCCGAGCTTGCGGCCGCCGGCCAGAGCGACGAATTCGATGCGCAGCTCCGCACCAGCCATGAGGCAGGCATCTCCCTGGTCGGACAGGACGTGGGCACGCCCGTCGTCGCCTTCAACGGCACGGCCTTCTTCGGCCCGGTCCTGACCCGCATCCCGCGCGGCGAGGAAGCCGGACGGATCTGGGACGCCACCGTGACCCTGGCTTCCTTCCCCTACTTCTTCGAAATCAAGCGCAGCCGGACCGAAAGCCCGGTCTTCAACTAGGCCTGAAGACACCGCGCCGGGTACTCTGCCCGGCCTGCCAGGAGCCCCGGCAGAACTACTCCGATGTAGTTCTGCCGGGGCTCTTGTGTATGCCAGACGGGGGGACAACAATAGAACTTACCCACTTCGAAAGAAGAGGGACGCAGGAACCAAAGATTCAGTGACACTCATCCGACGCAGCCTTCGGCAAAGTCAGATGATGGCTACCAGTGACGAGGTAGGAAGACCTGAAAGTCTAAGGATCCCGCCAGATTGTCTAAGACGTCACGTGACAATCGAAAAGTCGAAGCCCCACCAACGGCTAAACGCTGATGGGGCTTCCCCTTTGCCCAAAAACTGGCCAGAGTGTGCCCCATGAGCAGTTTCCAGAGCGGTGAACCAATCGCGGACTACGCACTCCTGTCCGACTGCCGCTCCGGTGCTCTGGTCAGCGCGGCGGGTTCTGTGGACTGGCTTTGCTTCCCCCGCTTTGACAGCCCCTCCGTGTTCGGCCGGCTCCTCGGCCCGGACGCGGGATTCTGGTCGATCCGGCCCGCCGGCGCCCACACCTCGACAAGGCGCTACCTCGGACCCACGCTGGTCCTGGAAACCACCCACATCACCGCCGGCGGGTGCATGACCGTCACAGATGCCCTCGCCCTCGGGGACGGCCGGCGCGGCCACGAGCTCGGGGCGGACTCCCCGGGCACCCTCCTGCGCCAGGTGTCCTGCACGCAGGGTTCCGTCGACGTCGACATCGTCCTGTGCGCCCGACCCGACTACGGCCTCGCGAGGCCACTTCTCACCGCGGCCGACGGCGGTCTCCTCATCCGCGCGGGGGATGTGGTCCTGTCGGTCTCGACCCCGGCGGCGTTCCGGCCGGGCACCGACACCAGCACCGGCGCCGGCGCCGACACCAGCACCGACGCCGGCACCGACACAGTGCACGCACGACTGAGCCTCCGCGCCGGCGACGTTGCAGGCTTTGCCCTCCACTCCCGGGCCCACCACTCCGGGTCCGGAGACTTCCATCCCGGCGGGCACGGTGCCCCCGTGTTCTGGAGCCAGGATGAGATTGGGCGCAGGCTCGAGGACAGCGTGCAGGGCTGGACCAGCTGGTCCGGGATGCACCAGAACTACCGCGGCCCCTGGCAGGAGCTCGTGGCCGGCAGCGGAAGGGTCCTGCAGGCGCTGAGCTACTACCCGAGTGGCGCGATCGTCGCCGCCCCGACCACGTCGCTGCCGGAGGTGGCCGGCGGCACGCGCAACTGGGACTACCGCTACAGCTGGATCCGGGACGCCAGCATGACCCTGCAGGCCCTCTGGGTGGCGGCCTGCCCGGACGAGGCCGGGAAGTTCTTCCAATTCCTGGCCACCGCGGCGGCCAGCCAGCTGGCCGGAGGCGAGGAACTGCAGATCATGTTCGGCATCGGCGGGGAACGTGAACTCCCCGAACGCGCGCTCGGCCACCTGCCGGGGTGGCGCGCCAGCACCCCGGTCCGGGTGGGCAACGGCGCCTGGAACCAGCGCCAACTCGACGTTTACGGCGAACTTCTCGACGCCGCCGCCACCTTGCCGGAATACCTCGCGGAACTGGCACCGGAGACACGGAAGTTCCTTGCCGACGCCGCGGACACTGCCGCCGCGCGCTGGAAGTCCACCGATCACGGCATCTGGGAAGTCCGCGGGGAGCGGCGCCACTACCTGCACTCCAAGCTCATGTGCTGGGTTGCCGTGGACCGCGCCATCTCCCTCGCCGGCATCCTGCAGTCAACAGAAAAAGTTCCGCACTGGACCGAGGCGCGGGACGCGATCGCGGCGTCCATCCGCACTGAGGGATGGAGCGAAGCAGCGAACGCCTACACCCAGGCCTACGGATCCGACGATCTCGATGCTTCTGCCCTGATGCTCGCCATCGTGGGATTCCTGCCGGCGGACGATCCCGGCATGATCGCCACGATTGAGGCTATCGAGGAGCGGCTCACGGACCCCCGCGGCCTCGTGTACCGCTACCTCGCCGACGACGGCATGGCAGGGGAAGAGGGCACGTTCCTGCTGTGCACCTTCTGGCTGGCGCACGCCCTGGCCCTGGCCGGACGCACCCAACACGCCCGGGCTGTCTTCGAACGGGCGGCCGCGTTTGCCACCGACCTGGGCCTGATGGCCGAAGAGGTCGCCCCGGACAGCAGCGAGCTGCTGGGCAACTTCCCGCAGGCGTTCAGCCACATCGGCCTCGTCAACGCGGCCTGGGCGATCAGCGAAGCGGAACGGCACAGCCGGGAATCCGGCGTCTAGCAGCGGAAGCCGGCCGGCGGATCGGGACCGAAGGAACAAGCCCTGTGGCAACGGTGTTGCCTCTGTTGGCAGGCAGCGGTCCGGGTGCCGTGATGTGAAGCATCCCGCCTGGCGGCGTCCTGTGTCCTGAGCCCACCCCGATCATTGGAGCACCATGCCCATCACCGCCCATTTTGACCTGAACTTCAAAACCGAAGCCGTGTCCACGGCCGCGGCCGTGCTCCGCGACATCCTTTCCGCTACCCGGGCGTTTGACGGCTGCCTCGGCGTCGATGTGCTGGTTGACAGCACGGATCCGGCGCACGTTCTCGTGGTGGAACAGTGGGCGTCGCTGGAGCACGACGAGGCCTACCGCACCTGGCGGGCCGGCGACGGCGCGAGCGGGCTGGGAGAGCTCCTGGCCGCTCCGCCGGTGCTGACGCGCTTCGAGACGTCCTTCAAAATCTGAGGCGCCCGGACGGCAAAGACCTGGTAAACAAAAGAGAACCCTCGGCCCGGCCTGGGCCGGGCCGAGGGCCCTCTTCCTCGGTATCGATGTGGCCGCAGGCCTTACGCCTGGGCCGGCGGCTCGGCCGGAGCCAGTACGACGTCACTCACACTGAGTTCTCCCTCACCGGCGACCAGCGCCAGCTCGCGCGCGTTGGCGGCGGCCTTGAGGTCGCCGAGACCGGCCTTCAGCTGCGTCGTGAGGGATTCCGAGGCCGTGATCGTCGCTGACAGCACCTCGGTGCGCTGCTTGACCTTCGCCTCGGACTTGGCCTTGCGGATGCCGCTGAGCGCGGTGCCGACCGTGGCCAGGAGGGTCGTGTCGCCGTCGACCGCGACGGCGGACGGCCACTGGGCGCGGTGCACGGAACCGGTGCGCCACCAGCTCCAGACCTCCTCCGTGGCGAACGGAAGGAACGGCGCGAAGAGCCGCAGGAGGGTGTCCAGGCTTGTCGCCAGCGCGGCCAGCACGGACGCCTGCTGCTCCTCGCCGGCCGCACCATAGGCACGGTCCTTGATGAGCTCCACGTAGTCGTCCGTGAAGTTCCAGAAGAAACTCTCCGTGATCTGCAGGGCCCGGGCGTAGTCGTAGCCCTCGAACGCCTTGGTGGCCTGGGCGACAACATCGGCGAGCTGGGCCAGGACGGCCCGGTCCAGCGGGTTGCTCAGCACGGACACGTCGCCGGAAACGACGGAGTCCTCGGTGGCACCGAGGTTCAGGACAAACTTGGAGGCGTTGAGCAGTTTGATGGCCAGGCGGCGGCCGATCTTCATCTGCGCGATTTCGTAGGCGGTGTCCGCGCCGAGTCTGGCCGATGCCGCCCAGTAGCGCACCGCGTCCGAGCCGTACTCCTCGAGGACATCGGTGGGCACGATGACGTTGCCCTTGGACTTGGACATCTTCTTCCGGTCCGGGTCCAGGATCCAGCCGGAGATGGCCGCGTGCTTCCACGGCGCCGTGTTTTGCAGCGCATCGGCGCGGACGGCGGAGGAGAAGAGCCAGGTCCGGATGATGTCGTGCCCCTGCGGGCGCACGTCGAAGGGGTAGACCTTGGCGAACAGTGCCTCGTCGGTGCTCCAGCCGCCCACGATCTGCGGCGTCAGCGAGGACGTGGCCCAGGTGTCGAGGACGTCAGCGTCGCCGGTGAAGCCGCCCGGCACATCGCGCTGGGCTTCTTCGTAGCCCGGGGCGGCGTCCGCCGCGGGATCCACGGGGAGCTGCGCGTCGGACGGGACGATCGGGGCGTCGTATTCGGGGTTGCCGTCGGCATCCAGGGGGTACCAGACCGGTACCGGCACGCCGAAGAAGCGCTGGCGGGACACGAGCCAGTCGCCGTTGAGCCCCGAGATCCAGTTCTCGTAGCGGGAGCGCATGAAGGCGGGGTGGAACTCGATCTCGTTGCCGCGGCCGATCAGCCGTTCGCGGCGGTCCTCGTCGCGGCCGCCGTTGCGGATGTACCACTGGCGTGAGGTGACGACCTCGAGGGGCTTGTCGCCCTTCTCGAAGAAGTTCACGGGGTGCATGATCTTCTTGGGCTCGCCGTCGAGCAGTTCCGCGGCGGCCAGGAGCTCCACCACGCCTTCCTTGGCGCTGAACACCGTCTTGCCGGCGATAGCCGCGAAGTTGGCGCGGCCTTCTTCGGTGGTGATCCAGTCCGGGGTCTCGCCGATGATGCGGCCGTCGCGGCCCACGATGGCGCGGGTGGGCAGCTGCAGTTCGCGCCACCAGGTGACGTCGGTGAGGTCGCCGAAGGTGCAGACCATGGCGGCGCCGGAGCCCTTGTCCGCCTTGGCGAGCGGGTGGGCCTTGACCTCTACCTCGACGCCGAACAGGGGGGAGGTGACCTTCTTGCCGAACAGCGGCTTGTAGCGCTCGTCGTCGGGGTTCGCCACGAGCGCGGCGCAGGCGGCCAGCAGCTCGGGGCGGGTGGTCTCGATGTAAATCTTCTCGCCGTCTTCGGTGAAGAACGGGTAGCGGTAGTAGGCGCCCGCGACTTCGCGGTCCTCAAGTTCGGCCTGGGCCACCGCGGTGCGGAACGTGACATCCCACAGCGTAGGCGCCTCGGCCATGTAGGCGTCGCCGGCGGCCAGATTGGCCAGGAAGGCCCGCTGCGAGATCGCGCGGGACTTGTCATCGATGGTCCGGTAGGTCAGGTCCCAGTCCACGGACAGGCCGAGGGTCCGGAAGAGGTGCTCGAAGACCTTCTCGTCCTCGACCGCGAGCTCTTCGCACAGCTCGATGAAGTTCCGGCGCGAGATGACGTCGAAGTCGCGCTGGTTCTTGGCCGGCTCGGCCGGGGGGCGGTAGCCGGCGTCGTACGTGACGGTGGGGTCGCAGCGCACGCCGTAGTAGTTCTGCACGCGGCGCTCCGTGGGCAGGCCGTTGTCGTCCCAGCCCATGGGGTAGAACACGTTCTTGCCGGTCATGCGCTGGTAGCGCGCCAGGACGTCGGTCTGCGTGTACGAGAACATGTGTCCGACGTGAAGGGATCCCGACGCCGTGGGCGGGGGAGTGTCGATCGAGTAGACCTGCTCCCGGGTGGTGTCCGGGTTGAACTTGTAGGTCCCTTCGTCAAGCCAGCGCTGCGTGAGCGCCTCTTCCAGCCCCTCCAAGGCGGGCTTGTCCGGAACGTTGATGGGGGCGGTGGTGGGCGTGTCTGTACCCTGATTGTCTTCAGCCATGGGTCAATTCTTGCAGTTCTTTTCAGTCCCGACTGCAGTCCACTGCAATGAACCGCACTATGCGAGGGCAATCCACTGCACTAATGTCCAGCACTATGGAGAAATCTGGGGCCAGATTTGCGATCAAGCGCATCTATGATGACCCTTCCGACGACGACGGCTGCCGGGTCCTGGTGGACCGGCTCCGGCCGCGGGGAGTCAGCAAGGAACGGGCCCAACTGGAGCTCTGGCTCAAGGACGTGGCACCGTCCCCGCCGCTGCGCAAGGAGTTCGGGCACATGCAGGAACGGTTCGCGGACTTCCGGGCGGCCTACGAGGCGGAGCTGGAARCCAACCCCGCCGTGCAGACGCTCTACGGACTCGCGGCCGAGCACGGGAAAGTGACCCTGCTGTTCGGTGCGCGGGACCCGGAGACCAACCATGCCCGGGTGCTGCAGGAGTTCCTGGAGCACAGCAGCAACAGTAGGAAATGAGCCCGGCGTTGCCGTTAGGGTGGTGCCATGACTGAGGGAATCGACAACAGCGCAAAAGAAGTCAGCGCAACAGCAGCCAAAGCAGCAGTAGTCACCGGCGCCAGCACCGGAATCGGCGACGCCACGGTGCGTGCGCTCCGCAAGGAAGGCTGGACCGTCTTCGCCGTCGCCCGCCGCGCCGACCGGCTCGAGGCGCTCGCCGCCCAAACCGGTGCCATCGCGCTTCCCGCCGACGTGACCGACGACGCCGATGTGGCCCGGCTGCTCGAGGAGGTGACCCGGGCCGGCGGCATCGACACGTTGATCAACATCGCCGGCGGTGCCCGCGGCGCCGACAAGGTTGCCGGAGCCAAGACCGAGGACTGGGAATGGATGTTCCAGGTCAACGTGCTGGGCAGCATGAAGCTCATCCGCGCGTTCCTGCCCATGCTGCGTGCCTGCGGCGAGGGCACCGTGCTGAACCTGACCTCCACCGCCGGGCTCTCGGCCTACGAGGGCGGCGGCGGCTACAACGCGGCCAAGTTCGCCCAGCACGCCCTGACCGGCGCCCTGCGGCTCGAAGAGGCCGAGCACAACCTCCGCGTGATCGAGGTGGCCCCCGGCCTGGTGCAGACCGAGGAGTTCGCCCTCAACCGCCTCGGCGACCAGGACGCGGCAGCCAAGGTCTACGCGGGAGTCGAGAAGCCACTGACGGCCGCCGACGTCGCCGATGTGGTCCGCTACGCCGTCGTGGCGCCGCACCACATCAACCTGGACCAGATCGTGATCCGCCCGGTGGCCCAGGCGGCCAACTACAAGCTGATCCGCAAGAGCCAGTAGGGCAGGTCTGGGCTTAGGTCCAGCCGCGTGGGCCGGGACGTCCGGCGGCGACTCCGGCCGTTCACCGTGGCGTCGTGTGCCGGTCAGGCTGCGCTGGTCCGGAGTTGGCCGCGGCGGGGCAGGGTGGCCCGTGCAACTGCACACCACCAGAGTGGAGAACTTTCCCATGCGAACCCCGACGAAGCTCGGCGCTGCCGTACTCAGCGCAGCCCTGCTGCTCGCCACCTCGGCCCAGGCAAACGCGGTCCAGGCCCCCGCGGCCGACACCAACGCCAACGGCCAGGACAACCACTTCGATCTCCAGGCCCACCGCGGCGGCATCGGCCTGACTGTCGAGTCAACCCTGGCGTCCTTCGCCAAGGGGATCGAGACCGGCGTCTCCACCCTCGAGCTTGACCTCCAGATCACCAAGGACGGCCACGAGGTCATCACCCACGACCGCAAGATCAGCGGCCAGAAGTGCCTGGACACGGCTCCTGTCACACCGAACGACCCCCAGTTCCCCTACGTCGGCAAGTACGTCAGGGACCTGACGTTCGCGCAGGTCCGCAGCCTGGACTGCGGCAGCCTCACGCTTCCCCAGTTCCCGGGCCAGGTTGCCTCCCCGGGCGCAAAGATGCCCACGCTGGCCGAGGTCTTCGCGTTGGCGGACTCCTACCGCGCCAGCCAGGTGAAGTTCAACATCGAAACCAAGGTGGAGGCCGGCGCGCCGCAGGAAACCGCACCGCGCGAGCAGTTCGTCGACGTCGCTCTCCGCGAAATCACGGCAGCCCACATGCAGAGCCGTGTCTCGATTGAGAGCTTTGATTGGGGTGCATTGCGCCTGGTCCAGCAGCGCGATCCGCAGATCCGCACTGTGGCCCTGACCAACAAGGACTTCCTCCAGGCGGGCCAGCCCGGCAAGTCGCCGTGGCTGGGCGGAATCGACGCCGATGACTTCGGCGGTGACCTTGTCGCCGCGGCCTCCTCCCTTGGCTTCGACGCCATCTCTCCGGTGCACGGCGCGCCGCAGAACGGCGCCGTGACGGATCCGGGCTATGTTCCCTATGCCACCGCCGACATGGTCCGCCGCGCCCACGCGGCAGGCATGCAGGTCATTCCGTGGACCGTTGATGACAAGCCCACCATGCGCGCGCTCATCGGTGCGGGTGTGGACGGGCTGATCACGGATTACCCGGACCGGCTCCGGGACGTGATGGCCGAGTCCGGCATGAAACTGCCGCGCAGCTAGTCCTCCGCCGGGACGGACAGCGTGGCCAGAACCGCCGCGTGGTCCGTCCCGGCTACCGGCATCACGGAATAGCCGCCGCTGCGAACCTGCGGGCCGGTCACGATGTGGTCGATCACCACGCCCGGCAGCGGGGGGCCATCCATGGGCCAGGTCGGAACCAGGCGGGCCAGGGCCGCGGCCCCGGCGTCGACGAGGGGGCCGCCGGGCCCGGCCCCCTCCGGCCCCTGAAGCATTTGGCGGAACTCGGCGTGGTCGAGGGTGGCGTTGAAGTCGCCCAGCAGCAGCAGGTTGCCCCGACGGGCGGCAAGGCGGCCCAGGGCGGCCAATTCGCTCCGCCACTGCCCGGCCCGGCCCCAGACCGGTGCCTTGGTGTGCACGTTGGTCACGGCAAGGGAGACCGGCCGGCCGCCGGCGTCGAGCTCCAACTGCACCGTGGGCATGTGGAAGGCGGAACCGTCCACGGAGTCCAACGGAACGATCGGGCGGGAGGAGTACACGGCTCCGCCGCCCGCGCCGTCCCTCGAGCGGCTGATCCGGTGCGGAAGCAGCGCGCCCAGCCCCTCAGCATCCAGCCGTTTTTCCAGGGCGGGGGAGAGTTCCTGGACGGCAAGGAGCGAGACGCCGTTTTCGCGCACCAGCCGAACCACCTCCGCGGCGTCCGCCTGGCCCTTCCAGGCGTTGAGGGTCATGACCTTCAGTTCCGCCGCCGGCGGGCGTGTCGTGGCCTGTTCCTGCCCTGTGCTCTGTTGCTCTCCATGCGGCGGATCGGCCTGCCGGGCCAGGAACCGGTCCGCCACCCGGTCCGGCGGGAACAGCCAGAGCAGCTGGAGGGCCAGGAGGGCACCGGCCGGGAGGGCCGCCCAGGGACGCCGTGCCGGCAACGCCAGCAGGAGGGCGGCGCCGGCGGGGAGCACGAACCAGGGTGTGAAGGCCACGAGCTGGACCACAGGCGCCGGCCACGGCGCCGGGACCGCCCGGAACACGGACACCACCACCACGGGCGCGGCGCAGAGGGCGGAGGACAGGTGCCAGCGGCGGCTTGAGCTGCGGCTCTTCACGGGTCGGCCCGAGGCGGCGGGACGGTCATGGCACGAGTCTATGCAGTCGGGCCGCCGGCGTCGCCCCTGGCCGCGGAGTTTGCTGCGCTGTGAAAGCCCGTATTTTCTCCGGTACCATCGACTTAGCAGCTTTGACCCGGCCATCACCGGTGAGCTTCCGGAAGAACACCCCCGCGTGCGGTGGAGACTCAGTCGCCACTGCGGGTGCCAGGGCCAGTAGAACCGGACGGGTAAGCCCGTCACAGCAGTAATGAGCGGCCGACGCCGGTGCAGCCCCTTTCTGGAAAAGGTGCGGTCCGGTGGAGGTAAGTGAGGTGGTACCGCGGTGCCGGTGTTGTCGAAAGACAGTTGTTGTCAAAAGACAGTGCAGGGGCCGTCCTCGCATCCTGAATGAATACATGTGTTCACCAGCTCAACCCAGGATGTCGAGATGACTTATTACCCCAAGGCCGCCGCCGCAGGCGCCGGCTCCACCACCTCCGCTTCCCACACCTCTGGTGTTCCGGTCTCCGTGAAGTTCCCGGAGATCGAAGAGCGCATCCTCAAATACTGGGACCAGGACGGCACCTTCCAGGCCAGCATCGACCAGCGCGATGCTGGCAAAGACGGGTCCAACGAATTCGTCTTCTACGACGGCCCGCCCTTCGCCAACGGCCTGCCGCACTACGGCCACCTCCTGACCGGCTACGCCAAAGACCTCGTGGGCCGCTACCAGACCCAGCGCGGCCGACGCGTCGAGCGACGCTTCGGCTGGGACACGCACGGCCTTCCCGCCGAGCTGGAAGCCATGAAGCAGCTTGGCATGACGGACAAGACCCAGATCGAGGCCATGGGCATCGACAAGTTCAACGACGCCTGCCGCGCCTCCGTCATGAAGTACGCCGACGAGTGGAAGAGCTACGTCACCCGCCAGGCGCGCTGGGTGGACTTCGAGAACGACTACAAGACTCTCAACGTCGAGTACATGGAGTCCGTGCTGTGGGCCTTCAAACAGCTGCACGAAAAGGGCCTCACCTACAACGGCTACCGCGTCCTGCCGTACTGCTGGAAGGACGAGACGCCGCTGTCCAACCATGAGCTGCGCATGGACGACGACGTCTACAAGAACCGCCAGGACCAGACTGTCACGGTCACGTTCCCCATCACGGCCGGGGAATCGGAGCTGTCCAGGCAGCTCGCCGGGGTGCAGGCGCTCGCCTGGACCACCACGCCCTGGACGCTGCCCACGAACCTGGCGCTCGCCGTCGGGCCCGCCATCAGCTACGTGGTCCTGCCCGCCGGCCCGCACGGGATCAAGGCCGCGGCAGCCGAAGCGCCCGTCACGGGCAGCTTCCTGCTCGCCGCTGACCTCCTGGGCGCCTACGCCAAGGACCTCGGCTACGGCGACGGGGCCGAGGGCGCCGCCGCCGCGGAAGCCGCCATCACCTCCCGCCACACCGGCGCCGAGCTCGACGGCCTGAGCTACGAGCCGCTCTGGGACTACTTCCACGACGCCGAAAAGTACGGCACCGAAAACGCCTGGCGCTTCCTCGAGGCCGACTACGTCACCACCACCGACGGCACCGGCATCGTCCACCAGGCACCCGCCTACGGCGAAGACGACCAGAAAATCTGTGAAGAGGCCGGCATCCCGGTGGTCCTCTCGGTCGACGAAGGCGCCAAATTCCTCCCGCTCTTCGGCCACGGCGACCTCGCCGAAATCGCCGGACTGCAAGTGTTCGAGGCCAACAAGCCCATCACCCAGGTGCTCCGCGCCCAGGGCCGCCTGGTCCGCCAGGCCAGCTACGAGCACAGCTACCCGCACTGCTGGCGCTGCCGCAACCCGCTGATCTACCGCGCCGTGTCCTCCTGGTACGTCGAGGTCACCAAGTTCAAGGACCGCATGTCCGAGCTCAACCAGGACATCAACTGGATCCCGGGCAACGTCAAGGACGGCCAGTTCGGCAAGTGGCTCGCCAACGCCCGCGACTGGTCCATCAGCCGCAACCGCTACTGGGGCAGCCCCATCCCGGTCTGGCAGTCCACGGACCCCGACTACCCCCGCACCGACGTCTACGGCTCCCTGGCCGAGATCGAAGCCGACTTCGGCCGCCTGCCGCTGAACAAGGCCGGCCAGGTGGACCTGCACCGACCCTTCATCGATGAGCTGACCCGCCCGAACCCGGATGACCCCCGCACCCCGGAGGAGGGCCAGTCCGTCATGCGCCGGGTCGAGGACGTCCTGGACGTCTGGTTCGACTCCGGGTCCATGCCCTACGGCCAGGTGCACTACCCGTTCCAGAACGAGGAATGGTTCGACACCCACAACCCGGCGGACTTCATCGTCGAGTACATCGGTCAGACCCGCGGCTGGTTCTACATGCTGCACATCCTCTCCACCGCGCTGTTCGACCGCCCGGCCTTCCGCAACGTCATCAGCCACGGCATCGTGCTGGGCTCGGACGGGCAGAAGATGTCCAAGAGCCTGCGCAACTACCCGGACGTCTCCGAGGTCCTGGACCGCGACGGCTCCGACGCCATGCGCTGGTTCCTGATGTCCAGCCCCATCCTGCGCGGCGGCAACCTTGTGGTCACCGAGCAAGGCATCCGCGACGGCGTCCGCCAGGTCATCCTGCCGCTGTGGAACGTGTACAGCTTCTTCACGCTGTACACGAACGCTTCCAACGGCGGGACAGGGTATGACGCCAAGCTCCGCTATGACGGCTACGCCGACACCCTGGACCAGTACCTCATGGCCAACACCGGGGACCTCGTCCGGAACATGACCGCCCAGCTGGACAGCTACGACATCTCCGGCGCCTGCGACGAACTGCGCAGCTACCTTGACATGCTCACCAACTGGTACGTCCGCCGCAGCCGCCAGCGCTTCTTCGACGAGAGCGTTGATGCCTTCGACGCGCTCTACACCGCACTGGAAACCGTCTCCCGCGTGGCCGCGTCCCTGCTGCCGCTGGTCTCCGAGGAGATCTGGCGAGGCCTCACCGGGGGGCGCTCCGTGCACCTGGCCGACTGGCCGGACGCCGGACTGTTCCCGGCCAACCCGGGACTGGTCGAAGCGATGGACCGTGTGCAGCAGATCTGCTCCACCGGCTCCTCGCTGCGCAAGGCCGCGAACCTGCGCGTGCGCCTGCCGTTGCAGGAACTCACGGTCGTGGCTCCCGGCGCGGACGCGCTGGGAGGCTTTGCCGCCGTCGTCGCCGATGAACTGAACCTGCGCTCGGTCCGCCTGCTCGACGCCGATGCCGCCTCCCCGGAGGAGTTCGGCATCGAGCAGAAGCTCGTGGTCAACGCCCGGGCCGCCGGCCCGCGCCTGGGCAAGAACGTCCAGCAGGCCATCAAGGGCTCCAAGTCCGGTGACTGGTCGGTCAGCGAAGCCGGGGTGGTCACCGCCGGCGGCCTCGAGCTCGAGCCGCAGGAATACACCCTGGAAACCGTCGTGGCTGAAGCCGCGGAGGGAACCGGAGCTGGTCCTGCCACAAGGGCCGCCGCAGTGCTTCCCGGCGGCGGGTTCGTGGTCCTGAACACCGAGGTCACCCCGGAACTGGAGGCCGAGGGCCTGGCACGCGACATGGTCCGCGCCATCCAGCAGGCCCGCAAGGACGCCGGACTCAATGTCAGCGACCGGATCAGCACCTCCGTCACGGCCAAGCAGGACGTCGTCGAAGCCCTGCTGGCCAACGCGGCGCTGGTCAAGACCGAAACCCTGACCATCGAGCTGGAAACTGTGACGGCCGACATCAAGGAACCGCTGGTCAGTGTTGCAAAGAAAGTTGGGGCCTAAACCATGACCGACGAATTCTCCGTAGAAAGCGTCTACGCCGAGCTGCTGGGCCGGGCGCCGGAAAACAAGATGGAACCTCGGCTCGCCCCGCTGCACCGTGCCATGGAAATCCTGGGGGAGCCGAACAAGGCGTTCCCGATCATCCACGTCACCGGCACCAACGGCAAGACGTCCACGGCCCGGATGATCGAGGCCGGGCTGCGGGCCCACGGCCTGAGCACGGGCCGGTACACGAGCCCGCACCTGTCCAAGGTCACCGAACGGATCAGCATCGACGGCGCCCCGGTGCCGGATGAGACGTTCGTCCGGATCTGGGACGAGATCCGGCCCTACCTGCAGATCGTGGACAGCGAACTCGAGGCGGCGGGCCAGCCCCGGCTGACCTACTTCGAGTGCCTGACCATCTTGGGCTTCGCGGTCTTCGCCGACCAGCCGGTCAACGTCGCGGTGATCGAAGTGGGCCTCGGCGGCATCACCGACGCCACGAACGTCGGCGACGGCCAGGTGGCCGTGGTCACCCCGATCTCCCTGGACCACACCGATTTGCTGGGCGACACCACCGGGGACATCGCCTTTGAGAAAGCCGGCATCATCAAGCCCGGCGGCTTCCTCATCAGCGCGGCGCAGCCCGTCGACGCGGCCCAGGTCCTCCTGGAGAAGGCCAAGGAGGTCAACGTGCCGTTCCGCTTCGAGGGCGTGGAGTTCGGCGTTGAATCCCGCACCGTCGCGGTGGGCGGCCAGATGGTCACCATCCAGGGCATCGCCGGCCGCTACGAGGACCTGCTGGTGCCGCTGCACGGCGCGCACCAGGCCGAGAACGCCGCCGTCGCAATTGCCGCGCTGGAAGCGTTCTTCGGCGGGGAGAAGGCGATCGACGCCGAGATCCTGCAGGAGGCCTTTGCCTCTGTCACGTCCCCGGGGCGGCTCGAGGTGGTCCGCACCTCACCGACCATCATCGTGGACGCGGCGCACAACCCGGAGGGCATCCGGGTCTCCGCCGAGGCCATCCACGAGGCCTTCAACTTCACCAAGCTGGTGGTGGTGGTTGGCGTGCTGCGGGAAAAGGACGCCGAGGAGATCCTGCGCCAGCTCAAGGAATCCCTGGGCGGCCTGGCCACCGAATACTGCTTCACCGAGTCCAACTCGCCCCGCGCCGTCCCGGCCGAGGACCTGGCTGAGGTCGCCATTGATCTTGGCTTCGGCGAGGACAACATCCATGTCGCTGCAAAGCTCGACGACGCCATCGAATGGGCCGTGGAACGCGCCGAAGCCGATGACGAACTCGCCGGCGGCGTCCTGGTGACCGGGTCCATCACGCTCGTCGCGGACGCCCGCATCCTGCTCGGAAAGGCGGACGCGTAAGCGATGGCGAAACTCACCAAAGCCCAGCGCGAATGGCGTCCGGGCATGCCCAAGAAGCGGCGTTCCACGAAGGTCATGTTCGCCTCCACGGTCCTGTTGCTGGAAGCTTTCGTGGTGCTCTTCGGAACACTGGCCGTCTTTGGCCTGCACCGGAACGAATATCCTGCGGCCCTGGTCTTCTCCGTGGGGATCGGCCTGTGCCTGGTCTTCATCTTCACCTGCGCGGTCCTCTCCAAGCCGTGGGGAGTGGCCCTGGGCTGGATCCTGCAGCTCGTCCTGATACTGGGCGGCCTCGTGGAGCCTGCCATGTACCTCGTCGGCGCGCTCTTCGCCGTGGCCTGGTGGTACGGGGTCCGGACCGGCATCCGGATTGACCGGGAGGCCGCGCAGCGGGAGCGCGAGCAGGCTGAATGGGATGCGGCCCATCCCCAGGGCCCCGCGCCCGGCAACGGCGCCTGAACCAGCGCCCGGGCCCCGTAGACTTGACCCGAACCCCACCCCAACACATTGGAGCAGCTGTGAGCATTGAGCGCACCCTCGTCCTGATCAAGCCCGACGGCGTCGCCCGCAACCTGTCCGGCGCCATCCTGAGCCGGATCGAAGCCAAGGGCTACACCCTGGCCGAGCTCAAGAAAGTCGATGCGAACCGCGAGCTGCTCGAGCAGCACTACGAGGAGCACGTCGGCAAGCCGTTCTACGAGCCGCTGGTTGAGTTCATGCTCAGCGGCCCGGTGGTCGCCGCGATCTTCGAGGGCCACCGCGTGATTGAGGGCTTCCGTATCCTCGCCGGGACCACGGACCCGACGACGGCGGCGCCCGGCACCATCCGCGGCGACTTCGGCCGCGACTGGGGCCTGAAGGTACAGCAGAACCTGGTCCACGGCTCGGATTCGGTGGAATCCGCCGAGCGYGAGATCAAGATCTGGTTCTAGGAATTTCCTGGACCCTCGCCTCACCGAGGTGACAGATAAGGCCAATGTTCACGCTGAACATTGGCCTTAACTGTTATCTCGCGGCGTTCGGGAGTGCTTAGTAGCCGGAGGTCCCGATGAAGACCTGGATGAAGGCGAAGAAGATTGTCGCGATGACGGCGACGTACAGCAGCGCCGTGATGATCCAGCCCGAGTCGCCGATCACCTTGGTGGGACCGGCGGGCAACGCGATCACCCCGTGGGAGATGTTGCGGACGCTCACCCAGACGAACAACGGGATCATCACGGCCCAGACGATCATGCAGAACGGGCAGAGGATGTGGATGGCGTACAGGGCCTGGGACCAGAGCCAGATAACGAACGCGAAGCCCAGCGTCACGCCCGCCTGCAGCCCCAGCCAGTACCACCGGGCGAATCTTGCGCCGGCCAGGATGCCCATGGCCGTGGTGATGATCACGGCGAAAGCCACGATGCCGATGAACATGTTCGGGAAGCCGAACACAGAACTCTGCGGCGTCTGCATGACCTGGCCGCAGGAGATCCACGGGTTCACGTCGCAGACCGTGACGTGGTTGGGGTCCTTCAGGACCTCCAGCTTCTCCAGCACCAGGGCGCCGGAAGCGAGCCAGCCAACGACGCCGGTGATCAGCAGGAGCCAGGCGAACGGGCGGTCGCGGGTCATCGTGGGAAGGGAGCGGTCCGCGGGCGCCGGGCCGGAACCCGGGTGCTGTACGGTCGCGTCACCGGCAGTGCTGGAGATGCTGGGCATGGAATATGAGTCCTTTGATCGTCTTGACCGTGTTCTTCTGGCCCGATTCTAACGCCGCAGGCTGGGCAGCGGCGGAGAACGGCCCCTGCCGCCCTGCCCAGCCGCTCCGAAAGCACTTCAGGCCCCGCCTACGCCAGCTTTGGCGGCTCCTGTGAGACAATGATCGTGGCTGGAACCCGATCCACATCCGGATTCCGGTCCGGCGATTTTGTTTCAAGACCGCCAATGATGAGCAGGGAGCTGCGGATCCTCTGATTCCAGCTGTCCCGCAATGCCATTGGACGGCACCTGGTTGTGGCATGTAGGTCAACGGGTTCCAAAACAATCTCGCCGGCCCTCCAGGGCTGCCGCACCCCACTGCCGGTGCGAACCTGAGGGTATCCAATTGACTTCTGTCAATGCCTGCGGGTGTTGACGCATATTTGCCCCAACGGGCGCCGAATGTGGCGGCGCATCAGGGGCAGGAGTGTCGCCACATATGGATAATGACCAGGTTGTAGCCGGTAACGAAGAGCTGGTAGTCGCCGCGGAAGCAGAAGCAACTGCGGAAGCAGAGGCTCCGGCAGCGCCGAAGAGGGCCGTTCGGACCCGCCGGAAGGCGCCCGTCGCAAAGGTCAACGCCGCGGCCGCCGCGGAGGCCGTGGCTGAAGCCGCGGTGCTGGCCGACGCGGCCGGCTCGGATGAGCCCGTCGCCCCGCGCCGCAAAGCAGCCGTCGCCGAAACCGCCGTACCCGAAACTGCTGCCCCCGAAACTGCTGTAAAGGCGCCCGCACGGCGCACCCGTGTCCGCAAGCCTGTTGCCGCCCCGGAACCGTTGCCTGCCTTCGCTGAAGAGCCCGCGGCAGAGGCTCCCGAGGCAGTCGCTGCTTCCGACGACGCCGCCGTCACGGAGACGGCCACAGAGAAGGTCGCAGAGACGGCCCCAGAGAAGCCGGTCCGGCGCCGCGCCAGCCGTGCCAAGGCCGCACCGAAAGCCGAAGACGTACCCGCAGCAGCGGTCCCGGCCGAAGAAGCCGAGCCGGCAGAAGCCGCCACGGCGGCCGAACCTGCGCAAGCCCCCGCACCGGCCCAGCCCGAAGAGCCGGAAGCCCTGCCCGAGGAAAGCCCGGCCACGTCGCTGTTCATGGAACCGGGTGCCCTCACTTCCGTGATCTTCCAGGCCCCCGACCTCAGCACCGTGGTGCGCCCGGTCCCCGTTGCCGCAGCAGCAGCGGAGCCCGAAGAGGAAGAAGGCGACGAGGACGAGGACGCCGGCAGCCGCCGTCGACGCCGCAGCCGTGGCCGGCGCGGGCGCACCCGTACGTCCGCCGAGTCCGACACCGAGTCCGAAGGCGCCGAGGACGAGGGCGACGAAGGTTCCGAGGCAACCCTCGAGGACGGCGTGACGTCGCGCCGCCGCCGCCGCCGTCGCCGCGGCGACCAGGACCTGGAACTGACCGGTGGGGAAGGCGACGATCCGCCCAACACGGTGACCCGCGTCCGTGCGCCGCGGGCCATGGCCGAGGCGCCGGTCAACAACCGCGTCACGTCCGTCAAGGGCTCCACCCGCCTGGAAGCCAAGAAGCAGCGCCGCCGCGAATCCCGCGACACCGGCCGCCGCCGCACCGTCATCACCGAGGCCGAGTTCCTGGCCCGCCGCGAGTCCGTGGACCGCCAGATGATCGTCCGCCAGCGCGACGACAGAATCCAGATCGGGGTCCTCGAAGACGGMGTCCTGGCCGAGCACTTTGTGTCCAAGACCCAGCAGGATTCCCTGATCGGCAACGTCTACCTGGGCAAGGTCCAGAACGTGCTGCCGTCCATGGAAGCCGCTTTCGTGGACATCGGCCGCGGCCGCAACGCCGTGCTCTACGCCGGCGAAGTGAACTGGGAGTCCGTCAACCTCGAAGGCAAACAGCGCCGGATCGAGAACGCGCTGAAGTCCGGCGACTCCGTGCTGGTCCAGGTCACCAAGGACCCGGTCGGCCACAAGGGCGCCCGCCTCACCAGCCAGATCTCGCTGCCCGGGCGCTACCTTGTGTACGTGCCCGGCGGCTCCATGACCGGCATCTCCCGCAAGCTGCCCGACGTCGAGCGCAACCGCCTCAAGCGGATCCTCAAGGACCGCCTGCCCGAGGACGCTGGCGTCATTGTCCGTACCGCGGCCGAGGGTGCCTCCGAGGAAGAGCTGACGCACGACATCAACCGGCTACGCGCGCAGTGGGAGGGCATCGAGAGCCAGTCGACGTCGACCAAGATCCTCGCCCCCGAGCTGCTCTACGGCGAACCTGACCTGACCATCAAGGTGGTCCGCGACGTCTTCAACGAGGACTTCTCCAAGCTGATCGTCTCCGGCGCGGAAGCCTGGGACACCATCGAGGCCTATGTCACCTACGTGGCACCGGACCTCGTGGGCCGGCTCGAGAAGTGGACCAAGGACACGGACATCTTCGCTGCCTGGCGCATCGACGAGCAGATCCACAAGGCCCTGGACCGGAAGGTCTTCCTGCCCTCCGGCGGTTCCCTCGTGATCGACCGCACCGAAGCCATGACCGTGGTGGACGTTAACACCGGCAAGTTCACCGGTTCCGGCGGCAACCTCGAGGAAACCGTCACCAAGAACAACCTGGAAGCGGCCGAGGAAGTCGTCCGGCAGCTGCGCCTGCGCGACATTGGCGGCATCATCGTGATCGACTTCATCGACATGGTGCTCGAATCCAACCGCGACCTCGTGCTGCGCCGCATGGTGGAGTGCCTGGGCCGGGACCGGACCAAGCACCAGGTGGCCGAGGTGACCTCGCTGGGCCTCGTGCAGATGACCCGCAAGCGGATGGGCACCGGGCTGCTGGAAGTCTTCGGCGAACAGTGCGAAACCTGCGCGGGCCGCGGCATCGTCACCCACGACGAACCGGTGGAACACCGCCGCGCCAACACGGTTGCCGCGGAGCACTATGTGCCGCGCGCCGAGGCGCAGCCTGCTGCCCGCACGGAGCGCAAGAGCCGTCGCCGCGGCAGGGGAGGCCAGGGCCCGGAGACGGCGCCGGCCGCACCCGCAGCCGTCCACGTCGAGCCCACCGAGGCCGAACGCCACGCCAAGGCTGAAGCCACCCGGGCCGCGCTGGCCAACATCGCCGCCGCGGCGCACGCCGCGCACCTGCACGACGGGGAGGCAGCCGCTGCCAGCGACGCCGGGGCCCGTAAGGCCGCCGTCGACGCCGTCACGCAGCTCGCGGCCGCCGAAGAGGCAGCCGGACGTCCCGCGACCGTGCTGACGTTTGGCGGTGAGCAGGTGGCCCTGCCGTTCGTGGAGCACGCCGAGGACACGCCGGAACCGGCCCTGACCCTGGACCTGCTGACCGAGGCCTTCGCCAACCTGGGCGACGCCGAGGCCGGCAAGCCGGCCGGGATGGACGCCGTCCAGGCCCCGCCCTCCGCGGCTTCCGCGGCACCGGAGGCGCCCGCAGCCGTGCGCACTGCGCAGGCGCCGGCTTCGCGGACAGCGGACACCACGGCTCGTGGCCGCCGCGGGCGCCGCAACCGGAGCGCCAGCCGCGCCCAGGGCGCTGCGAACGAGACCTCCGTGGAGCATCGCGAGGCGACGCGGCCGGCCGCGGCCGGATCGGTTCACGAGGCCAAGGCACCCGCCGCGGCCAGGCCGGCGTCCATCCCGGCCGGCAACGAGCCGATCATCCTCGGCGTGGGCGTACCGGCGTCGGAGCTGTAGTCCGCCGCGACTGATCGCTTCCCCGACCGGTCCCTTCGACTGGTTGGACTGCGGGACCGGGCCGGAGCGGGCGTAACAATACGTCCGCTCCGGCCCGGTCCCGCTCCTGCGTTAACGGGGCAGCCCGGTGGCAACGGCTAGGCTGGAACACTGACACGGGGTGCCGCGCATCAGCCGGCTGAGATCCAGACCCGTTGAACCTGTCCGGTTAGCACCGGCGAAGGGATGTCTGACTTGTCCGCGAGATCGAATCAGTCCGAGTTTCTGCCCAGCGATTGTCAGACGGCAGGGCCGTCCCCGTCCGTGCCGTCCCCGTCCGTGCCGTCCCCGTCCGCACCCCCGCGCATTCCCCGCGTGCTGGCCATCGCCGGCTCCGACCCCTCCGGCGGGGCCGGGATCCAGGCCGACCTGAAGAGCATTGCAGCGAACGGCGGCTACGGCATGGCCGCCATCACGGCCCTGACGGCCCAAAACACCCAGGGCGTGCGCGCCGTCCACGTGCCCCCGGCCGCGTTCCTCACGGCCCAGCTGGACGCCATCAGCGACGACATCGGCATCGACGCCGTCAAGATCGGCATGCTCGGCGACGCCGCGGTGATCGACGCCGTCCGCAGCTGGCTGGAAAAGGTGCGCCCCGACGTCGTCGTCCTGGACCCGGTGATGGTCGCCACCAGCGGCGACCGGCTCCTGCAGGAATCGGCCGAGGCCGCCCTGCAGGCCCTCCTGCCGCTGGCGGACCTCATCACGCCGAACCTCGCCGAACTCGCCATCCTGCTCAAAGAGCCCGCCGCGGCCGACTGGGCTGAGGCCTTGGCGCAGGGCAAACGACTGGCGGCCCTGACCGGCACCACCGTGCTGGTCAAAGGCGGGCACCTCAAGGACGGACACTCCCAGGGCGGCCAGCCCGGGGACGGACCCGTCGACGGCGGCGATGCCGCGGAGGGCGGGAACGGCGCGGGCGCCGGCTGCCCGGATGCATTGGTGAACACCGGGGGCCTGCTCGGCCGGGAAACGGTGGTGGTGCCGGGGGAGCGGATCGCCACGCGCAACAGCCACGGCACCGGCTGCTCCTTGTCCTCGGCCATGGCCACCGTGCAGGCCCGGGTGGGGGACTGGGAAGTGGCGTTGCGGGAGGTCAAGCCGTGGCTGCTGGGCGCGCTCCGCGAAGCCGCGGCCCTGGACGTCGGCTCCGGCAACGGTCCGGTCCATCACTTCCACCACATGCAGCAAACTGGCGATGTGCACGCCCTCAAAGACGACCAACGCGGCCAGGGCAGCCTCGACGGCCACGGTCCGGCGGAGGGCGAGTTCGCCGCTGCCTTGCGCGCAGGGGCCGCGGGCGATCTTGACGCCATCTACGCCCTGGACTTCATCCGCGGGCTGGCCGACGGGACCTTGCCCGAGCACGAGTTCGCGTACTACCTCGCCCAGGACGCCATCTACCTCAACGGCTACTCCCGGGTCCTGGCCCGTGCCGCCGCGATCGCCCCCACCGAGGCGGAGCAGCTGTTCTGGGCCCGTTCCGCACAGACCTGCCTGGAGGTCGAATCAGAGCTGCACCGTTCCTGGCTCAGCACCCGCCCCACTGCCCCCAACCTGGGCCCGGTGACGAAGTCGTACGTGGACCACTTGCTGGCCGCCTCGGTGGCCGGCAGCTACGCGATCCTCGTCGCGGCGGCGCTCCCATGCTTCTGGCTCTACGCCGAGGTCGGGGCCACCCTGCACCGGGAATTCCTTGCCGGCGGCGCCCCCGTGGCACACCCCTACGCCGACTGGCTGCGGACGTACGCCGATGAGGACTTCGCCGCCGCGACCCGGCAGGCCATCGCGTACACGGACACGGCGGCCAGACGGGCATCCGGGAGCGAGCGGGAGGCCATGGCCCTGGCTTTCCGGCAGTCATCGGGCTACGAAGTGGCCTTCTTCGACGCGCCGCGGCTGTACGCCTGACACGACCTGGCCCGCACAGCCGGTACGATGGTGGGGCACGGTTCCGGAAGTCCTTGCGGCAGCACAGCATCAAGACGGTCGAGATCACGGTCAAGAACATTGACACGGTCTTTGCTTCAAGACGTTGTGGCGCCTATCACGGACTACCAGCCGGAACCAGCCTCATTTGCGGCCGAAGGCAAAATTAGCGTATTCTAGATCTTCGGTGCTTACGCCAACACTTGGGTTATGACCCTGAGAACAGCCTGCTTGGAATTCCAAGTGGATTTGTTCCGGGGATAGCTCATGGGTTCCCCCGGGGAATCCACCGGCGTTGAGGCACAGCGTGAGCCGGTCCAAACAATTTGGCCCCAGGTTCCGCACGCAAATCTAGTAATAAACGTCGAGAGAAGTGAGTTCCCCAGTGGTGTACGCGATTGTCCGCGCAGGCGGCCGCCAAGAGAAGGTTTCCGTTGGAGACTTCGTTACCCTGAACCGCGTCCCCGGTGGAGCCGGCAGCACCTTTGAGTTGCCCGCACTGCTCCTGGTGGACGGTGACAAAGTCACGTCTGCTGCTGCGGACCTGGCCAAGGTAACGGTTACGGCTGAGATCCTCGAAGACCTTCGTGGTCCGAAGATCGTCATCCAGAAGTTCAAGAACAAGACCGGTTACAAGAAGCGTCAGGGCCACCGTCAGGAACTGACCAAGGTCAAGATCACCGGTATCAAGTAACTCTTCGTTACTGTTCAGGTTCCAGCAGATTCCCCAGAATTTTTTGAAGGCAGGCATTCCAAATGGCACATAAAAAAGGCGCGAGTTCCACTCGCAACGGTCGTGACTCCAACGCCCAGTACCTCGGCGTCAAGCGCTTCGGTGGCCAGGTAGTTTCCGCAGGCGAGATCATCGTCCGCCAGCGCGGCACCCACTTCCACCCGGGCGCCGGCGTCGGCCGCGGCGGGGACGACACCCTGTTCGCCCTGACCCCCGGTGCTGTCGAATTCGGCACCCGCCGTGGTCGCCGCGTTGTGAACATCGTGGCTGCTGCAGCTGCAGAGTAACAAAACGTTCTAAATCGGTGGGGCGGGCCATTAGGTCCGCTCCACCGGTGTTTTAACCGCATTACAATCATCTTGGGCCCCTTTGTGGGTCCGGGGAACAGCACTGAGGAGATCCACGTGGCGAGCTTTGTAGACCGGGTAGTACTGCACGTATCCGGCGGTACCGGCGGCCACGGCTGTGTCTCCGTTCACCGCGAGAAGTTCAAGCCCCTCGGCGGTCCCGACGGCGGCAACGGCGGCAACGGCGGCGACGTCATCCTGCGCGTCGATCTCCAGACCACCACCTTGCTCGACTACCACCACGCACCCCACCGGCACGCCACCAACGGCGGCCCCGGCATGGGCGACTGGCGCGGCGGCAAGAACGGCGAAACCCTGATCCTTCCGGTGCCCGTAGGTACCGTGGTGAAGTCCAAGTCCGGTGAGGTCCTCGCCGACCTCGTGGGCGAAGGCGACGAATACATCGCCGCCGCCGGCGGCATTGGCGGCCTCGGCAACGCCTCGCTGTCCTCCCAGAAGCGCCGCGCGCCCGGCTTCGCGCTGCTCGGCATCGAGGGTGAATCCAGCGACGTCGTCCTGGAGCTGAAGTCCATCGCTGACATCGCCCTCGTCGGCTTCCCCTCGGCCGGCAAGTCCAGCCTGATCGCCGCCATGTCGGCCGCGCGGCCCAAGATCGCCGACTACCCCTTCACCACCCTCATCCCGAACCTGGGCGTCGTCCAGGCCGGTGAGGTCCGCTTCACCATTGCCGACGTCCCCGGCCTGATCGAGGGCGCCAGCGAGGGCAAGGGCCTCGGCCACCACTTCCTGCGCCACGTCGAGCGCTGCGCAGCCCTCGTGCACGTACTGGACTGCGGCACGCTCGAATCGGACCGCGATCCGCTCTCCGACCTCGCCATCATCGAGGCCGAGCTGGAGAAGTACGCCGTGGACATGAGCTACAGCGGGTCCGACGGCGAAGTGGTTCCGCTGAACCACCGCCCCCGCCTGGTGGCCCTGAACAAGGTGGACCTGCCCGACGGCAAGGACATGGCCGAGTTCGTCCGCCCCGAACTGGAATCCCGCGGCTACAAAGTCTTCGAAATCTCCGCGACGAGCCACGAAGGCCTCCGCCAGCTCGGCTTCGCCATGGCCGAAATCGTCCAGGCCGCCCGCGACGCCGTCGCCGCGACCCCGCCGAAGGTGCAGGCCCCCGTGCTGCGCCCCCGCGCCGTCAACGAGACCGGCTTCACGATCCGCCGCGAAGAGAAAAACCTCGAGCCGCTCTTCCGCGTCCTCGGCGACAAGCCCGTGCGCTGGGTCAAGCAGACCGACTTCACCAATGAGGAAGCGATCGGCTACCTCGCGGACCGCCTGGCCAAGCTCGGCGTCGAAAATGAACTCTTCAAGCAGGGCGCCACACCGGGCGACACTGTGGTCATCGGCGAGGACGACGGCGTCGTCTTCGACTGGGAACCGACCATGATGGCCGGCGCCGAACTTCTCGCCTCACCGCGCGGCACCGACGTGCGCTTCGCCGACATCGGCGACCGCCCGACGCGTGGCCAGAAGCGCGACGAACAGCAGGAGCGGCGCGACGCGAAGGCCGCCGCCCGTGCGGAGCTCGAAGCCGAACGCAAGGCCGGCATCTGGACCGAGTCCGTCAGCGGACGCCGCGCGCGGCAGCCGCTCAAGGAGAGTGGACTGGGCGCAACAGATGACGAGTAAGACCGTCGTCGAGCACCGGTCGCAGCCCCTCAAGGCCCACACCCTCAGCGCCCCGGACCGCAGTGCGCTGTCCGGGGCCCGCCGGATCGTCGTCAAGGTGGGCTCGTCCTCGCTGACGTCCATCAAGGGCGGGATCTCCGAAGAGGCCCTGACCGGCCTCGCCGACGCCTTGGCGCACCAGCGCAACGCCGGCACCGAGATCATCCTGGTGTCCTCGGGCGCGATCGCAGCCGGCCTCGCCCCGCTGGGACTCGAGAAGCGCCCCCGCGACCTCGCCACCCAGCAGGCCGCTGCCAGCGTGGGCCAGGGCCTGCTGATGGCCCGGTACACCCACGCCTTCGGCGCGCACGGCGTCACCGTCAGCCAGGTGCTGCTGACCGCGGATGACCTCATGCGCCGCAGCCAGCACACCAACGCGTTCCGCGCGCTGAACCGGCTCCTGAACCTCGGCGTCGTCCCGGTGGTCAACGAAAACGACACCGTGGCCACCCACGAAATCCGCTTTGGCGACAACGACCGGCTCGCCGCCCTGGTGGCCCACCTGGTCCGCGCCGACGCACTCCTGCTGCTCTCCGACGTCGACTCCCTGTACGACGGCCCGCCGTCGCACGGCGCCAAACGGATTGCGCACGTCTCCGGCCCGCACGACCTCGACGGCGTCTCGATCGGCAGCACCGGCAAGGCCGGCGTGGGCACAGGCGGCATGGCCACCAAGGTCGAAGCCGCCAGCATGGCCGCCGGTTCCGGCATCCACGCCTTGGTCACGTCCACGCCGAATGCGGCTGCGGCACTGGCCGGCGAGGACGTGGGCACGTGGTTCTCCGTCAATGGCGCGCGCAAGCCGATCCGGCTCCTGTGGCTGGCCCACCTGGCCACCGTGCACGGCACCCTGGTGCTCGACGACGGCGCGGTCAAGGCCGTCCGCGACCGCCGCACCTCGCTGCTGCCTGCCGGGATCGCCGCGGTGAAAGGCCACTTCGAGGCCGGCGACGCCGTGGAGATGGTGTCTGTCGACAACACCGTGATTGCGCGCGGGCTGGTCAACTATTCCGCCGCCGAGCTGCCCCAAATGCTGGGCCGCTCCACGCGGGAATTGGGCAAGGCGCTGGGCCGCGGATATGACCGCGAAGTTGTTCATGTTGACGACCTGGTGCTGGTCTAGGTCCACTGGACGCCTAAACTGGAAGCATGACTGAGGCCCTGACTTCCGCCGCCGTGCCCGCCGCCGTGTCTGACGTGCCTGCCGGCACCGTTCCCGCCGGCACTGCCGTACCCGCCCAGGGTTTCGGCGCGGCGCCGGATCCGGCAGGGACGCCGGCCACGGCAACGGACATCGAAGCTGCCGTCCACGCGATCGCTGACCGCTCGCGCCACGCTGCCCGCAAGATGGCGCACGCCAACCGGGCCTGGAAGGACCGGGGCCTGCGCGCCATCGGCAAGGCGCTGGTGGAACACAAACACCAGATCCTGGCCGCCAACGCCAAAGATGTCGCGGCAGGCCGGGCCGCCGGCACGAGCGCCGCCCTGCTGGACCGCCTGACGCTGACCGAATCACGCATCACGGCCCTCGCCGCGGCGCTGGAAAACCTCGCCACGCTGCCCGATCCCGTTGGAAACGTCGTGCGGGGCCAGACCCTCCCCAACGGGCTGCGCCTGCGCCAGATCAACGTACCCATGGGTGTGGTGGCCGCGATCTACGAGGCCCGCCCGAATGTCACGGTCGACATTGCCGGACTGGCCCTTAAGAGCGGCAACGCCGTCATCCTGCGCGGCGGGTCCGCCGCTGCCGCCACCAACGCCGCCCTGATCACCATCCTCCGGGATGCGCTGGAATCGGTGGGCCTGCCCGCCGACGCCGTCCAGACTGTGGACCAGTACGGCCGCGACGGCGCCAGCGCCCTCATGCGGGCGCGCGGCCGGGTGGACGTGCTCATTCCCCGCGGCGGCCGCGAGCTGATCCAGGCCGTTGTGACGAACTCGTCCGTACCGGTCATCGAGACCGGTGAGGGCAATGTCCACATTTACCTGGACGCTTCCGCCGGCGAGGAAATGGCCGTCGACATCCTCCTCAACGCCAAGACCCAGCGGCCCAGCGTCTGCAACACGGTCGAAACGCTCCTGGTGCACTCCAAGTCAACCGTCCTTCCCGCCGTCGCTTCGGCATTGCGGGCAGCCGGGGTCACCCTGCACGTGGACCAGCGCATCCGCGCCGCACTGCCGGCCTCGATCCAGACGGTGCCTGCCACGGAGGAAGACTGGGCCACCGAATACATGAACCTGGACCTGGCAGTGGCCATGGTGGACAGCCTGGACGAGGCCGTCAGGCACATCCGGAAGTGGACCACCGGCCACACCGAAGCGATCCTGACCAACGACCTCGCCAACGCCGAGCGCTTCATCGCCGAGGTCGATTCGGCCGCCGTGATCGTGAACGCCTCCACCCGTTTCACCGACGGCGGCGAGCTCGGCCTCGGCGCCGAGGTGGGGATTTCCACCCAAAAACTGCATGCCCGCGGCCCCATGGGACTGACGGAACTGACCACCACGAAGTGGATCGTGCAGGGCGAGGGCCAGGTCCGGGGCTAACAACGCTGTAACATGGAACGGAAGACCGGAACGGCGGACACCTCCGCCGTCGTCAAATTTTGAACTCACTAGGGGAGAACATGCTGTCGCAGCAGATCGCCACTTTCGTCGCCGCCGTCGGCGAATCGGGCCACGAGGAACTCGCACCGCTCATCGCACCGCCGTTTGTCATTGGCGGCTCCCTGTTCGTGATTCTGGTCGTCTTGCTGTTGATCACGCTGTCCTACTCCAACCTGGGCAGGCGCCACGTGGCTGTCGAGGAGCACTCGGATCCGCACCGCCAGCACCCGAACAAGCACGATCACAGCCAAGGTCACTAATATTTCCGCCACCATGAGGCAGCGCGGCGCCCAGCGCCGCCTGCGTCTGGGTGTGATGGGCGGCACGTTCGATCCCATCCACCACGGACACCTTGTCGCGGCCAGTGAGGTCGCGGCCAAGTTCGACCTCGACGAAGTCGTGTTTGTGCCCACCGGCCAGCCCTGGCAGAAGATGGCCAAGAAAGTCAGCGAAGCCGAGCACCGGTATCTCATGACAGTCATCGCCACGGCCTCGAACCCCCGCTTCACCGTCAGCCGGGTGGACGTGGACCGTCCGGGACCGACTTACACGATCGACACCCTGCGTGACCTGCACACCCTGCGACCGGACGCCGACCTGTTCTTCATCACCGGCGCGGACGCCCTGGCCCAGATTTTGTCCTGGAAAGACATCGATGAACTCTGGTCCCTCGCTCACTTCGTGGGCGTAACCCGGCCTGGCCACGTTTTGGACGGCATGGGCCGCAAAGACGTCAGCCTCCTGGAGGTCCCGGCCATGGCCATCTCCTCCACGGACTGCCGCACGAGGGTGGCCGAAGGCAATCCGGTCTGGTACCTCGTGCCGGACGGGGTGGTCCAGTACATCGCCAAGTACGGCCTGTACCACGCCAGCACCGACTCAGTCCGCCCCGATTCCGAACACGCTGAGGCCACCAACGCCGGCAACGGCGCGGCAGGGGTCGACCCCGCACAGCACGATCCCACCTTCGAGATAACCCAACCAGCCAGCACTGAATGAGTTTGCCATGAGTCAGGAACAGCCTCCCATCCGCAGCCGCCGCGAAATGCGACAGGCCAGAGATGAACGTCTGGACACTCAGGGACCGGGCGAGCCGACCGAGGCCGAAATCACCGGCCGGAGCCGTCGCGTTGCCGACGCTCCCGTGGACTCTGTGCGTGGCGGTGCCGAACGGTCCTCTCAGGTCCGGGCACGGGACCGTGCCGCCTTGCGGACCATCAAGGAACTGGCTGAGAAAGAAGGCCAGCTGGCGCAGGGAGGGCCGCCCACCCGGCGCCAGCTGCGGCTTTTGGAGCTGGCGACCGAAACCGCCCCGGCCACCCAGGCCAACACCATCGTCCCGGTGTCGCCGCGGACCCGGGCCACCCCCGTGGTTTCCCCCGCTCAGAAGGACGCTGCCCCAAAGGATGCCGCCCAGAAGGGCGCGGTTCCGGCTGTGTCAGCATCCCCGGCTCCCAATGCTCCCGCGCCGGACAGCGCCGGACCCGGCCGGCAGACGCCCGAGGGGATGACCGTGGAGCAGGCGCTGGCCGCGCGCGAACTCCTCGCGGAGCAGGCCAAGAACCAAGTGGCCAAGATGGAGCACATCGCGGCCACGGATCCCGACGCCGTTGATCCGGCCGTCCTGGCCGAGCAGATCGCCCTGGCTGAGCGCGCCGCGATACTGAACCGCCGTGCCGCCGCCAAGCAGAAGCTCGCGGAACAAAACAGCCAGCCGGCGGTGCCCCGCAACGATCCGACCACGGCCAACAACCTGGCAATGGTCACGCCCTTGGAATTTGAGAAGGTTCCCGGCGTGGAGCGGCCCGTCATGAAGCGCCCTGCCACGTCGTATGTTCCGGTTGTCACCAACCCGGGTCCCCGGGTGGACGCGCCACGGAAACCCGGCGCGCGGCGTCCGGGCGTGTCCCGCCAGCGGCCCGCAGGCCCGGCTGGCAGCCGGGCAGGCGTCCTGGCCCGCGCAGAAGAAGCCGCCAAGGCCGGAACGGCGCGGCCGGCAAGCGCCGCGGCGAATTCCGCGGGGGAGACGGACGAGCGGTTGGTGGGCGGGGAGCCCGTGGCCGCGAATTCGGCCTACGGACTGGAACCCCTGGATGCCGCTACCGCCGGGCTGGGCCGGGCGCGGCGCCTGCGCCTGCTCCAGCTCGGCGTCCTGGCCCTGGGGATCGTCGCCCTCATCGCCGGCATCACCCTGATCGTCACCGGGCTGGCCCGCTAGGCCGGGGCCCGTCCAATGGCACCCCACTAAAACGGCACCGCGGCTGTTCGGCCCGTTTCCCACCGCAGCGTTCGCCCGACGGCTTCCCAAGTTCAGCTCTTGACCCCACAGTTTTCATTCCAAGCATTTTTCTTCACCATAAATTTCATCACTACAAGGAGTCCCGTGTCTGCAACCGATTCATCCATCATTACCGCCCGCCACGCAGCCCGCGCTGCCTCGGAGAAGCTTGCCGAGGACATCGTGGCCCTGGACGTCAGCGAACGGTTGGCCCTGGCCGACGTGTTCCTGATCGCCTCGGCCCCGAGCGAACGCCAGGTCAATGCGATCGTGGACGGCATCGAGGACGAGCTCGCCAAGTTTGACCAGAAGCCCGTCCGCCGCGAGGGCCGCTCCGGCGGTCGCTGGGTCCTGCTGGACTACTCCAACGTCGTCATCCACGTCCAGCACGAGGAAGACCGCATTTTCTACGCCCTCGAGCGCCTGTGGAAGGACTGCCCCGTCGTCGATCTGCAGCTGGGCGAGGACGCCTCCGCCAAGGCAGCCGCCGCCACGGACACGGAGTAGCAACCCGCGCACCGGCCACGCCCATTGGGGCGAATATGCCCGATTTGGAATTTTCCGAAGGGCTGGTCTAAGATATTTGAGTTGCTTCGGAGAGATCCGGACAAAGAACCGGAACTTTGCGCGTCAGCAGGCGTGCTCGGAGCAGCGAAAATTCGGGGCTGTGGCGCAGCTGGTAGCGCACCTGCATGGCATGCAGGGGGTCAGGGGTTCGAGTCCCCTCAGCTCCACCGGATAATCCGCCGGAATCGAAAGATTCCGGCGGATTTTTTTCTGCCCGGATCCAGGGTGCGGGGCTGCTCCAGGGCGTGCCGGGCGAGCAAATTCACGGGCCGGGGTGCCGATTAGCGCGAACGCGATTTGTGGTTTAAGCTAATCAGGTTGCTTCAGGGAAGATAAGAACTTCCAAGGCAAATGAGGGGCTGTGGCGCAGCTGGTAGCGCACCTGCATGGCATGCAGGGGGTCAGGGGTTCGAGTCCCCTCAGCTCCACCAACCAAGGGAACCACCGTCAGACGGTGGTTCCCTTTTTCGTACCCCCCGCAGGTGTGCAGCCGGTCAGAAAGCGCGTCCGTCAAGACCGTCTCATGACCGGACGTCACAAACTGTCATTTAAGCTCTCCACCCTGAGCTGGACCTTGCTATCGTCGCTAGGAGACGGCCGCCATGCGGCCAGCTGGAAGGCCATTTCCGGCTCCACGACTAAGGACCATCATGAAGCGCACACGACTTTCCGTTATCGGCCTCATTGCAGCAGCTGGACTCGCCCTGGCCGGCTGCGGCTCGGCGTCCACCACTCCGGCCAGCTCGGCGCCGGCCGCCGGTGCGGACACCTCCCTCAGCGACGTCAAGAGCGCGGGCGTGCTCAAGGTCGGCACGGAAGGCACCTACAGGCCGTTCACGTTCCACGCCAACGGCAGCGGTGAACTGACGGGCTACGACGTCGAGATCATGAACGCCGTCGCCGAGAAGCTGGGCGTCAAGCCGGCCTACCAGGAGACGCAGTTCGACGCCATCTTCGCCGGCCTCGACGCCAAACGGTTCGACGTCGTCGCCAACCAGGTTTCCATCACGGACGAGCGCAAGGCCAAGTACGATTTCTCCACGCCCTACACGGTGAGCACCGGCGTCGTCGTCACCAAATCGGACAACAACAGCATCAATTCCTTCGAGGACCTGAACGGCAAGACCACGGCGCAGTCGTTGACGAGCAACTGGTACAAACTGGCGCAGCAGAGCGGTGCGAACGTCGAGGCCGTGGAGGGATGGGCGCAGGCGATCACGCTGCTCAAGCAGGGCCGCGTCGATGCGACCATCAACGACAAGCTGACGTATCTGGACTACCAGAAGACCGACAACGACACCGCCATCAAGGTTGCCGCCGAGACCACTGACAAGTCGCTGAGCGCCTTCGCCCTGCGCAAGGGATCGACCAGCCTGACCGACGCCATCAACAAGGCCCTCGGCGAGCTGGCGGCCGACGGCACCCTGACGAAGATCTCCCAGAAGTACTTCGACGCCGACGTCACGAAGTAGCCCTGTGACAGCCGCCGAGAAACGCCGCGTCCGGGTATGAGCATCAACTGGGAACTCGTGTGGTCATCGCTGGGCCCCCTCCTGTCGGGTGCAATCTTTGGCACTATTCCCTTGGCGCTGGCGTCGTTCAGCCTGGGCCTCCTGCTGGCCCTGGTAGTTGCCCTCATGCGGCTGAGCCGCAACCGGCTCATCTCCGCGGTGGCGAGGATCTACATCTCCGTCATCCGCGGAACCCCGCTCCTGGTCCAGCTGTTCGTCATTTTCTACGGGCTCCCGTCCGTCGGAATCACCATCAGCCCCTGGCCCAGCGCCATCATCGCGTTCTCCCTGAACGTCGGCGGCTATGCCGCGGAGGTCATCCGGGCGGCCATCCTGTCCGTTCCCAAGGGCCAGTGGGAGGCCGGCCACACCATCGGAATGTCGCGCCACCAGACACTGGTGCGGATCATCCTGCCGCAGGCGGCGCGGGTCTCGGTCCCGCCGCTGTCCAACACCTTCATCAGCCTGGTCAAGGACACCTCGCTGGCGTCGCTGATCCTCGTCACCGAACTGTTCCGCGTGGCGCAGCAGGTGGCGGCTTTCAGCCAGGAGTTCATGCTGCTGTATCTGGAGGCGGCCGTGATCTACTGGATCATCTGCCTCGTCCTCGCCAGCGGACAGTCCGCCCTGGAGAAGAGATTGGACCGCTATGTCGCCCACTGAACCGCTTCCCCCGGAACCGCTTGAACCGCCGCCCCCTGGGAATACGCTTCCGGACGCCGCTGTCCCGGTGGACGCCCTGCTGACCGTCACGGGCCTGCGCAAGGCGTTCGGCCACCATGTTGTGCTGAAATCCATCGACCTTGAAGTCCGCCGCGGCGAAGTGGTTACGTTGATCGGGCCGTCCGGGTCGGGCAAGACGACAGTGCTCCGGTGCCTGAACGGCCTCGAAATGCCCGACGCCGGCGTTGCCGAGTTCGCGGGGCAACTGACCGTCGACTTTTCCACTCCGGTGGCGAAGAAGCAGGTGCTCGCCTTACGGGACCGCAGCGCCATGGTGTTCCAGCACTACAACCTCTTCCCGCACAAGACCGTCTTGGAGAACGTGATCGAGGGCCCGGTCCAGGTGCAGAAGCGGCCCAAGGCTGAGGCGATCCAGGAGGCACGGGAACTGCTGGAGCGCGTCGGCCTGGCCGGCAAGGAGAACAGCTATCCGTTCGAGCTCTCCGGCGGCCAGCAGCAGCGTGTCGGGATTGTGCGTGCCCTCGCCCTGCGCCCGCAGCTGCTGCTCTTCGACGAGCCGACCTCGGCGCTGGACCCCGAACTCGTGGGCGAGGTGCTGACCGTCATCAAGGAACTCGCGGACGAAGGCTGGACCATGGTGGTGGTCACCCACGAGCTCGCGTTCGCCCGCCAGGTGGCCGACGAAGTCATCTTCATGGACGGCGGCGTGGTGGTCGAGCGCGGCCACCCCGACACCGTGCTGCGGGACCCGCGGGAGGAACGCACGCGGCAGTTCGTGGATCGCCTGCTGAACCCGTTCTGAGGCAACCAGCCAGCGGCGGCCAATAGCGGCCAGCAAAGCGGCGATCCAAAGCGGCGACTAAACTTGGACGCGTGAACGATACCCTGCCCCCGTGCCCCGAATGCTCCAGCGAATACACCTATGAAATGGGGGCGCTCCTGGTCTGCCCGGAGTGCGCGCACGAATGGTCCGCGTCCGCGGAAACTGACACAGACGCCGGCGGCGCCGCCCCTGCCGACGCCGTCGTCAAGGACGCGGTGGGCAACGTCCTCGCCGACGGCGACACCGTCACAGTGGTCAAGGACCTGAAAATCAAGGGCAGCTCCACGGTCATCAAGGTCGGCACTAAGGTCCGCGGTATCCGTCTGGTCAACGGTGTGGGCGACCACGACATCGACTGCAAGGTGGACGGCGTGGGCCCCATGCAGCTCAAGTCCAGCGTCGTCAAAAAGATCTGACCGGGGCCGGAGCGTGACTGTGGAGACGGCGCGCCGGGCCGACGTCGTCGTGGTCGGCGCCGGGCAGGCGGGGCTGTCGGCGGCCTACCACCTTCAGCGCCACGGCTTCATCCCGGCCGGCCCTGCCGGGGCCGGCACGGGGCAGACCGCGGCAGAAGGACCAGCAGCGGCGGAGGCCCCGCCTGCGGGGACGTATGTCGTGCTCGACGCCGAGGACGGGCCCGGCGGCGCCTGGCGGCACCGCTGGAAGAGCCTGCTCATGGCCACGGTGAACGGCATCAGCGACCTCCCGGGAATCCCACAGCCCGACGTGGATCCCGCCGAGGCCAGCTCCAGTTTCCTCACCCGCTATTTCGGCGGGTACGAACACGACCTCGGCCTCGCGATCGAGCGGCCCGTTAAAGTGCACTCGGTGACCCGGGAAGACGCTGATCCCGCCGGACGGTTGACCATCACCACTTCCAGCGGCGGGTTCTCTGCCCGCGCCGTGATCAACGCGACCGGCACCTGGACCCGGCCGTTCTGGCCCATCTATCCGGGCAAGGCCAGCTTCCGCGGCCGGCAATTGCACGTTGCCGACTACGTTTCCGCCGGCGAATTCCGCGGCCAGCATGTCATCGTGGTCGGCGGCGGGATCTCGGCTGTCGGGCTGCTCGATGAAATCTCCAAGTTCACCAGCACCACGTGGTTCACGCGCCGGGTACCTCTCTGGCGCGAGGCCGCCTTCGACCGGCAGGCGGGCCACGACGCCGTCGCCCTCGTTGAGGAGCGGGTGCGCCAGGGCCTCCCGCCGCAGAGCGTCGTCTCCGTGACGGGCCTGATCTGGACCCCGGCCCTGCGCGCCGCCGCGGCGCGCAGCGTCCTTGACCGGCACCCCATGTTCACCGCGATCGAGCCCGACGGCGTGCGGATGGCTGACGGCAGCTTCCTGGCCGCCGGGGTAATCCTGTGGGCCACGGGATTCCGGGCCGAACTCGAACACCTCGCCCCGTTGCACCTGCGCGGACCTGGCGGCGGCATCGCGATGGACGGCACCCAGGTCGCGGCCGAGCCGCGGGTCCACCTCGTCGGCTACGGGCCGTCCTCGTCCACGATAGGCGCCAACCGTGCCGGCCGGGCCGCCGTGGCGGGCATCGTCACACTGCTGGCCCGGACCGGTATAACGTAAAACGTAAAACGTAAAACACTGCAGTGCAGTACCCAGGGCCCACGTACCGGGTCCCGGCACCCCAGCCAAATTCCCAAGCCCAAGTAGAAACGGCGGYACAACGCGCGTGACGGACAACAACTTCGAATCGCTCTTTGCCCGGCTGGGACGATTCCCCGACGTCGAGGCCGCCAACCTGCAGGCCTGGGATGCCACGGACAAGCTCCTGCTGGAGGCCGCCGCCGGCCTGCTGCAGCCCGGGGGACGGCTCACAGTCATGGGGGACCGGTACGGTGCCCTGACACTCGGGGCGCTGACGCTCGGGGCGCACCCTGTCCGGGTCCACCAGGACCTCATCACCGGTGAACGGGCGCTGCGGGCGAACGCCGAGGCCCTGGAGATCGACGCCGGCTTCGAACACCTCCCGTTGGGCGCCGGCCTGTTGGCGGGCGCGTCCCTGGTCCTGCTCCAGTTGCCCCGGTCCCTGGCGGAACTCGAGGAGATCGCCGACGCCGTCGCCCGCTACGCCGCTCCCGACGTCGTGCTGCTGGCGGGCGGACGCGTCAAACACATGAGCCTGGGCATGAACGCCGTGCTGGCGCGCTACTTCGAGGACGTCCAGCCCCAACTGGCCCGGCAGAAATCACGGCTCCTGCTGGCCCGGCGCCCCAAGCCGGTCCCGGCCGCGCTGCCCTTCCCGGTCACTGAGGTCAATGACGAACTGGGCCTCACGGTCTGCGCACGCGGCGCCGTGTTTGCCGGCACCGGGCTGGACATCGGAACCAGGTTCCTGCTGGACTTCCTGCCCCGGATGCCGCCCGCCACCCGTGCCGTTGACCTTGGCTGCGGCACCGGAATCCTCGCCGCGATGTACGCCCGTGCCAACCCCGGCGCCCGCGTCACCGCCACGGACCGGTCCGCGGCCGCCGTCGACTCTGCCCTCGCCACGTCCCGGGCGAACGGCCTGGACGGCCGGATCGACGTGCTCCAGGACGACGCCATGAGCTCTCTGCCGGACGCCGGCGCGGACCTGGTCCTGCTCAACCCGCCTTTCCATCTTGAAGCGGCCGTCCACTCCGGCGCAGGGATCAAGCTGATCGAAGCGGCAGGCAGGGTGCTCGCCCCGGGCGGGGAGCTCTGGACCGTGTTCAACAGCCACCTGCACTACCGGCCGGCACTCGAACGCCTGATCGGGCCCACCCGCGAGGTCGGCAGGAATCCGAAGTTCACCGTGACGGCAAGCACCCGGCGGCCGTAGCGGCAGAAACATTGTGTCTGAAAAGCGCAAGTGTGGGCGCAGGCCTGCACGTAACGTACGATTCTGACAACTGCTGTGCGTGGCCAAAGACGTTAGAGGTATCAGTGACCGAGTTCCGGCAACCCTCTCCGAGGCGAGGGACCAACCTACCGAAGATGGGTGACTTCAACCTCACGGTTATCTTGGACGCCATCCGCCGCGCGCCGGGCGGCTTGAGCCGGGTGGAGCTCGCCCAGATCGTCGGACTCTCGCCGCAGACCATCTCCAATATTTCCCGCCGCCTGCTGGACCAGCACCTGATCGTCGAGGCAGGCAAGGAAGGCACCGGACCGGGCAAGCCAAGGACCATGCTCCGGCTCAATCCCGCAGGAATGTATGCGGTGGGCGTGCACCTGGACCCCGCCGTACTCACGTTCGTCGTGCTGGACCTGCTCGGCGCCGTCGTCAGGCACTCACGGATCAGCACCCCGCCCGGCACCGACCCCCGGGCGGTCATTGACACCATCTCGGACGAAATCAAGCGGCTCATCATGGACTCCGGGGTGGACCCGGAACGGATCGCCGGGCTCGGGGTTGCCTCACCGGGCCCCATCGACCTCAACGACGGCGCCGTCGTGGACCCGCCGCTGCTGCCGGGCTGGGACCACGTGGGGCTGCGGGATGCCCTGGCCGAAGCCACAGGCCTGTCCACGATCATGGACAAAGATGTGACCGCCGCAGCCGTGGCCGAAACCTGGGCCGGCGGCCCCAGCGGCGAGGGCAGCTTTGTCTTCATGTACATGGGGACCGGGATCGGCTGCGGGATCGTCCTCAACGACGAAGTGGTCCGCGGAACCTCGGGCAACGCCGGGGAAATCGGACACATCATCGTGGACCCGGGCGGCGCCCTTTGCGACTGCGGACAGCGCGGCTGCGTGAAATCCTCCGCCATTCCGCAGGTCCTCGTGGCGCAGGCCGAGGCGGCCGGCGTACTGGATGGATCGCTCCAGGAAAGGAGCGCGCCGGCGGTCCAGGAGCGGTTTGCCCAGTTGTGCGCGATCGCCGACGCCGGCAACGAAGAGGCCAAGGAAATCATTCGACGGTCCGCCGTGCTTGTGGCCCGTGCCGTCTCGGCCATCACCAACGCCCTGGACGTGGACCGCGTGGTCTTTGGGGGCCCGTTCTGGACGTGCCTCTCAGCGGCCTATCTGGAGCTAATCCCGGCCCTGGTGGACGCGAACAGCGCCACCCGGAAGATCCACGGGATCGAAGTGGTGGGCACAGGAGTGGGCGAGGACGTCGGCGCCGTCGGTGCCGCCTGCCTGGTGCTGGAACACACGCTTGCCCCGCGCTCCCAGCGCCTCCTCCTCGAAGGATAGACGTCGCTGGTGGGCTGACCCGGCCCGGCCGCCTCAGCGGGCCAGCCGGGCGTCAGTCGATGTCCTCAACGACCGTCCCATAAGGAATAGTGTCGTCCAGATGCGCCTGGTGGCCGGTGGGGCCGCGGTTGTAGGAGACCCGCACCCCGTGCGACTTATCTGCGGCCGACTGCATGAGGACGGGCCGGACCGTGTTGATGAAGCTCTCGCTCTTGCCGGCGAGGTACTCCTTGTAGCTGGCTGGAAGCTGAATCATGGCAACAGGATAGTCCTGACCGCGTGCGTTGGGGAGAGCGGCCGTGCCGGCCGGAAACCGCCCCTTCGGCGAACATAATTCTGCCCGGCACCGCAAACGGCCGTAAAGGTGCGTCTTAATTCGGGCGCCGACTTGAAGGGCCCCGCTGCCCGGCCTTAGAGTTCTATACAAGTTACCTCAGTAACGTGTCAGCGATCCTCCGCTGAAGGCTGCCCCCAAGGCAGCCCAGGAGGGTGTGGGTGCCCCCATGTGGGCCTGACATTTGCTCACGGACAACTTCGTATCAGGCGTAACAGTCGCGGCTGCGCCCTGCTGAAGTTCCCTCCGTGTTCCCCAAACTCAATTCACTGCCGACGGTGTTTCCGTATCTGTATCCGGTCATCCGGGTTTCCGGTCTCCTGACGGCAGTGTTCACAGCCAAGGACGCAAATGTCACCACCAAGCCTTATCGACACCCATCCCAATCTTGGCGGCGCAGCCCCTGTTGCGCTGTCCTACGAGCTGTTTCCGCCGCGGTCGCCCGCGGCCGCCGAATCCCTCTGGACCACCATCGGCGAACTGGAAGCCACGGACCCGGACTACGTCTCCGTGACCTACGGCGCCAGCGGCTCCAACCGCAGCACCGCCGTCGAACTCATCAACCGGCTCGTGCAGGAAACGACGCTCCGGCCCCTGGCCCACCTGACCTGCGTTGGGAACTCCCCGCAGGAACTGGCGGAGATCATCGGCGAACTGCTCGACGTCGGTGTCCGCGGCATCCTCGCCCTGCGCGGTGACCGGCCCAAAGACGGCGCAACCCCGTCGCCGGGATCGCTCCGGTACGCCCAGGACCTGATCGAACTCATCCGCCGCGTGGAGCAGCGCCGCTCGGCACTGCTGTGCGCCGGCAAGGTGGCGGTCGGCGTCGCCGCCTACCCGACCCGGCACCCGGAATCCCCGAGTGAGGCGCACGACATCGAGGTCCTGCTGGCCAAGCAGCGCTCCGGCGCCGACTTCGCCATTACCCAGGTCTTCTTCCACACCGAGCAGTACGCCGACCTCCTGACCCGGGCACGCCGGGCCGGGGTCACCATACCGATCATTCCCGGGGTCATGCCGCTGACCAGCCTCCGGCGGCTCGCCCGCCTCGGCGAGCTGACCGGCGTGGAACCGGCCCCGGAACTCATCGAACGCCTCGCGGCCGCCGATACCGACGCCGAACGGACCCGGATCGGGGTCAGCGCCACGGTGGATCTCGCCAACGCGGCCCTGGCCGCCGGGGCCCCCGGCATCCACCTTTACACGTTCAATGAGCACGCCGCCGCCCTGGACGTGCTGGACAAACTCGCCCTGCCCCGGCCGCGAAGCGGCAACCGCGGCAACCGGCAGGGCGGCAACCGGCACGGCGCCGGCCGCATCAGCGCCTCCCGGCGTGCCGCCAGCCAGCTCGCCAGCTGAGCACCCACCTCCGTCATCTGTCAACGACAACTTCAAGGACTTCCCATGACTGAACTTCTCACCACCCCCTTCCCGTCCGCCTCGATCCTCGGCTACCCGCGAATCGGCCGCCGCCGCGAACTCAAGAAAGCCGTCGAGGCCTACTGGGCCGGCAAGATCGACGCCGCAGCCCTGGACGCCGCCGCCAAGGAAATCCAGCTCGGCACCGCCAAGCGCCTCCAGGGCCTTGGCCTGACTGAAGCCGCGGCCGTCCCCGGCACCTTCTCCTACTACGACCAGGTGCTCGACGCCGCCGCCCACCTCGGCGCCGTGCCGGCCCGGTTCGGGAACCTCCTCAACGCTGAGGGACAGCTCGACATTGACGGCTACTTCACCCTGGCCCGCGGCAACAAGGAACAGCAGCCGCTGGAAATGACCAAGTGGTTCGACACCAACTACCACTACCTCGTGCCGGAAATCGGCCCGGAGACCAACTTCGCGCTGACCTCCAACCGGATCGTCGAGGAATTCGAGTACGCCCTCGCCAACGGCGTGGAAACCCGCCCGTACATCGTCGGCCCGGTCACGTTCCTGCTGCTGAGCAAGGCCTCCGACGACGCCCCGGCCGGCTTCAGCCCGCTGTCCCGCCTCGAGGACATCCTCCCCGTGTACGCCGCACTGCTTCAGAAGCTTGCCGCCGCCGGCGCCAGCTGGGTCCAGCTCGACGAGCCCGCCCTCGTGGTGGACCAGGACACCCCGGCCGTGGAAATCCAGGCCGCCGTCGCCCGTTCCTACGAGGCCCTCGCCGCCACGGCCCAGCGCCCGCAGCTTTTCGTCTCCACCCCGTACGGCGCGCTCAACGGCCAGCTCGGCACGCTCGCCGCCACCGGCATCGACGCCCTGCACCTGGACGTCTTCAAGGGCGAGGTCCCGTCCGCCGCGGCCCTGGCCGCGCTGGGCAACAAGACCCTCGTCGCCGGCGTCGTGGACGGCCACAACATCTGGCGCAACGATCTCGCCGCCTCCGCGAAGAAGATCGCCGAACTGAAGAAGTCGGTGGCCAAGCTCGCCGTCAGCACCTCCACCTCCGCCCAGCACGTCCCGCACGACGTCGACGAGGAAGTCCAGCTGTCCGAGCAGCTGCGCAGCTGGCTGGCCTTCGCCGACCAGAAGGCCGTTGAAGTTGTCACCCTCGCCGGTCTGCTGAGCGACCCCGAAGCCGTCCAGCCCGCCATCGACGAGGCCACCCGCGTCATCGCCTCCCGCGCCGAGGCCGAGGGCGTCCGCCGCGGCGACGTCCGGGCCCGCACCTCCGCCCTGACCGACGCCGACTTCAACCGCTCCGCCTACGCGGTCCGCGAGGCAGCCCAGGAGAAGGCGCTGCACCTGCCGCCGCTGCCCACCACCACCATTGGATCCTTCCCGCAGACCTCGGAAATCCGCACCGCCCGGGCCCGCGCCAACCGCGGCGACCTCACCACGGAGCAGTACGAGCAGCTCATGAAGGAAGAGATCAAGCGCGTCGTGGAGCTGCAGGAAGAGCTCGGCTTCGACGTCCTGGTCCACGGCGAGCCCGAGCGCAACGACATGGTCCAGTACTTCGCCGAGAACCTCGAAGGCTTCGACGTCACGGTGCACGGCTGGGTCCAGTCCTACGGCTCGCGCTGCACCCGTCCGTCCATCCTGTGGGGCGATGTCACCCGTAGCGCCCCGATCACGGTGGAATGGGCCAAGTACGCGCAGTCCCTGACCAGCAAGCCGATGAAGGGCATGCTCACCGGCCCGGTCACCATCCTCGCCTGGTCCTTCGTCCGCGATGACCAGCCGCTCGGCGAGACCGCCAACCAGGTGGCCCTGGCCCTCCGCGACGAGATCGCCGACCTCGAAGCGGCCGGCATCAAGGTCATCCAGGTGGACGAGCCGGCCCTCCGCGAACTCCTGCCCCTGCGCAAGGCCGACCAGGCCGCGTACCTGGACTGGTCCGTGAAGTCCTTCCGCCTCTCCACGGCCGGTGCCGCGGACGCCACCCAGGTCCACACCCACCTGTGCTACTCCGAGTTCGGCGCCATCATCGACGCGATCGACGGCCTCGACGCCGACGTCACCTCGATCGAGGCCGCCCGCTCCCGCATGGAGGTTGTGCACGACCTCGAGTCCCACGGCTTCGGCCGCGGCGTGGGCCCGGGTGTCTACGACATCCACTCGCCCCGCGTCCCGGGCGAGCAGGAAGTCACCGAGCTGCTGAGCACCGCGGTCAAGCACGTCCCGTCCCGCCAGCTCTGGGTCAACCCGGACTGCGGCCTGAAGACCCGCGGCTACGCCGAGACCGAAGAGTCCCTGCGCAACCTGGTCACGGCCACCAAGACGGTCCGCGCCGAACTGCTTCAAGCCGCCAAGTAACTGGCCTCTAAATAAGCAGCCGCCACGTAACGCGTTCCACCCAAAACGACGCCGGCCGGTCATCTCGCAAGGTGGCCGGCCGGCGTCGTACGTTCTCAATCATCGATTGCTGAGCAGTCGCCCTTTTGGGCGCTCAAAAGGGCACCTGCGGAGCAGTGGATCCAAGTTCGCCGGCGATTCAGGATTCCCAGAGGATTTCGTCGTCGACGACGCCGTCCTCATCCGCGGAGGCGACGAGGACCTCGTCGGTGAAATGCTGGCCCAGCGTGAAGTCGAGGACGAAGTAGCGCTCCGGCTGGCCGGGGTAGATGCCCACGTGGCCGAGCTTGAGCGCCTTGAGGAAGACCTCGTCGGTCAGCTGGCTCTTGTCGTCGACGCCGAAAACCTTCTTGAGGTGTTCGTCCTTGATCGCGTTGCAGTGGAAGTGGCGGTACTCCTGGGGGCTGGTGCCTTCCTGGTCCAGTTCCTCGGCGATCATTTCGCGGACCTGGTCCACGAGCTCGGGCAGGAAGCGCAAGCGGTAGTCAACTTTGTGCATGGCCGCTTCATCGAAATGGTCATGCGCGTTGACATTCAGGTCAAGCTCCACGGTCTGGCCAGCCAGCTCATGCGTGGCGGTGAGATTATGGTCCCTTCCGTGGTTGAGCTCGACCTCGCCGAAGTGCTTGCTCGCTACCTTGTTCATATGTTCAACATAGTCCTGAAAACCGGACCATTCCAGCGTTGGCAGGGTTTTATCGGGTGCCGGACCGGCGGATGGCCGTGTGACTGTACATTGATCGGATGCAGCATGTAATCTCGCCCGTCGTCCGTGCCCGTGCCGTGTTCGACGCCGGGACCACGCGTCCACTCACCTGGCGACTGGATCAACTGCGCGGGCTGCGGCGCATGCTGGCGGAACGGCAGGCGGACTTCGCCGAATCCCTCGCCCACGATGTGGGCAAGCACCACACCGAGGCGCAGCTGGCGGAGATCGGATTCGTTGACGCAGAGGCGGCACATCTGGAGCGGCACCTGGAAAACTGGCTGCGGCCCCGCCGCGTGCAGGTGCCTCCCGCAGTCCAGCCGGCCCGTGCCTGGACCGAACTCACTCCGCTGGGCGTGGTGCTGGTGATCGGGCCGTGGAATTACCCACTGCAACTGCTGCTCGCCCCGCTGGTCGGAGCCCTGGCCGCGGGAAACACAGTAGTGCTCAAGCCGAGCGAACACGCCCCGGCCACCTCGGCCGCGCTGGCCCGCTGGATTCCCGAATACCTGGCCGGCGCCGCCGAGGTGGTTGAGGGCGGCATCCCGGAGACCACAGCGCTGCTGGCCGAACGCTTCGACCACATCTTCTTCACCGGGGGAGAGGCCGCGGCCAAGGTGGTGATGCGCGCGGCCGCCGAACACCTGACTCCCGTGACGCTGGAGCTCGGCGGCAAGTGCCCGGCCTATGTCGATGCGTCCACGGACCTGGCCACGGCGGCCAAACGGATCGCCTGGGGCCGGTTCATGAACGCCGGGCAGACGTGCGTCGCCCCGGACTACGTCCTGGCCCGCGAGGAGGTCCTGGAGCCGCTGCAGGCCGAGCTGATCAAGGCCATCACGGCGCTCTTCGGAACGGACCCGGCGGCGAGCCCGTCCTACGGCCGGATTGTCGATGACCGCCACTTCGCACGGCTCGCCGCCCTGGCCGACGCCAGCACAGTGGTGCACGGCGGACAGCGCGACGCCGCAAGCCGGTACCTAGCGCCGACCCTGCTGCGGCCGGCGCCCGGCGACGCCGTCATGGCCGAAGAAATCTTCGGCCCGCTGCTGCCACTGGTGCCCGTGCGCGGGCTCGACGCGGCCATCGGGGAGGTCAACAGGCGCGCCAAACCGCTGGCCCTCTACGTCTTCAGCAAGGATCCCGCGACGCGCCGTGCCTTCGCCGAGCGGACCTCGTCCGGGGCGTTGTGTTTCGATGTTCCGGCGGCCCACCTCTCCGTCCCCGGGCTTCCGTTCGGCGGGGTCGGCGGCAGCGGCATGGGCGCGTACCACGGGGAACATTCGGTGCGGACGTTCTCGCATGAGCGCTCCACCCTGGACAAGCCGCTGTGGCCGGACACGCTGGAACTCATCTACCCGCCGTACACCCGGACCAGGCACCGGATCATCGACGCGCTGGTGGCGCCGGTCGGAAAGCGGGTCAGGTCCTAACCGGCTTCCACACCGTCCCATTCGACCTCGACCCAACGCGTCCCCTCGTCGTCCCAGGACTCCGAGTGCCCCAGCAGGGCTATGTCCTCGAAGCTCGCCTCGATGCCATGGCGCTGCAGCGTGTCCCGGAGTTCCTCAGTGGCCGCCCGGATGGCCGCGGCGATTACCTCGGGGTTGTCGGAAGAGACGGGCCGGGAGGCTGAATAGCTTTTGTTCATGGCCCCCATCCTTCTCGATCGGGCGCCGGAGGGAAACCCCTCCGCAGTTCTTAGACGTGTGGTCTTTCAGCTCGGCCCTTCGGGCTCAATCCTTTCGCACGGTGCTGAGCCTGTGCATCGTCTCGGCCAGCAGTTCCACGAACAGCTGGACCTGGGCGGTCCGCTTCTCGTTGATCAGCAGGGCGAAAACATTGCGGGCCAGCCTGATCTCCGGAACATCGAGGACCACGACGCCGGCAGGCCGGTGCCGCAGGGCCAGCTCGGGGACCAGGGCGGCGCCGAGCCCGGCGGCCGCCATTTCCAGGCTGGCATGGAAGTCATCGCTGTAGGCCACCACACGGGGGTGCAGGTTGCAGCTCGCGAAGAGGCGTTCGATCACCGTGGCATCGGATGTGCCCGGGTGATGCATGATCCAGGGCATGTCCGAGAGATGCGGGGCGGCCACCTTGGAATCCGTGCCGATGCCCCAGGCCGCGGGCAGCACCACCCGGAAGTCGTCGTCGCCGATCCACTGCCGGTCCACGGTGTGCGGCCAGGCGAGGCCGGACTGTCCCACCTGGTACACCAGGGCAACGTCGAGTTCGCCGCCGGTCCGCAGCCCCTGGATGGTCTGGGCCGGTTCCGCGACCGAGACCCGCAGGTCGATGCCGAGCTTCTTCCAGGCCGGGTTCTGCAGGATCGGCGGCAGCACATAGGTGGCAAGGCTCGGGAAAATGCCCAGCCGCAGCTCCTGGCTGGGGCTCTCCTGCGCCCGTGAGGCGGCGGCCATGAGCGTCTCGATATCCGTGAGCACTTTGGCTGCGTGCCGTGTCATGACGACGGCGGCTTCCGTCGGCTGGATGCTGCGGGCCGCCCGCTGGAACAAGGTGACGCCGGTGTCGCGCTCCAGTGCCGACATTTGCTGGGAGACGGCCGAGGCCGTGTAGCCGAGCCGGGCCGCGGCGGCCGCAAACGATCCAAGCCGGATCACTTCGACAAGGGTCCGAAGATGGACGGGGTTGATCAAGGGCTGCCCTTCGCCTGGTAGCAGGTCCAATGTGGCGGGTCCACGGGACGGGACCGGAAATCCCGCTTCATTGTGGCATATCCGGCCTACCCCGGGCGGCCCGGGCGGGCTTGCGCGGAATGTCTGCACGGCACGGCCATGCCCATGCAGGAGACTTCGAGGGGCCCCACCCAAGCGCCGGGTGCCGGCGTCGCAGGCGGTGAACTGAAAGCCGACCTGAAAAATGCGGAATCCATACTCATCCGGCCGCCCGACGGCAACGAATAGCCCACAAGAGACTTCGGGCTAGAGAAGTATTTGGGCTAAACAACAGGAGTAGACCAGTGTCGCAAGCAGCAGGGATTCCGGGAGGACGGCGGGTCGCCGTCATCGGCAGCGGAGTGGCGGGGCTGACCGCCGCCTACGTGCTGAACGGGCGGGACCGGGTGACCCTCTTCGAGGCGGACGCCCGGCTCGGCGGCCACGCCCACACCCACGACGTGAAGCAGCAGAACGGGCCCACCCTGGGCGTGGACACCGGCTTCATCGTGCACAACGAGCGGACGTACCCCACACTCCTGCGCCTGTTCGCCGAGCTCGGCGTCGAAACCCAGGACTCCGAAATGAGCATGTCCGTCCGCTGCGACGGCTGCGGCCTGGAATACGCCGGCGCACGGCCCAACGGGAGCGGCATCATTCCCCGGCCGTCCACCCTGCTGCGCGGCCGCTACCTGCGGATGCTCTTGGAAGTCACCCGGTTCCACCGCCGGGCCCGCGCCCTGCTGGCGGAACCCTCCACGGGAACAGGCACCTCCGCCGGCACAGGACACGAGCTCACCCTGGGCGAGTTCCTGGCCCGGGAAAAATTCAGTAGCTACTTCATCTCGCACTTCATGACCCCGGTGGTCAGCGCCGTCTGGTCCTGCGACCCCACCACCGCGCTGGCCTACCCAGCCCGCTACCTGTTCACCTTCCTGGGCCACCATGGCCTGCTCGGCGTCAAAGGCTCGCCGCAGTGGCGGACGGTCACCGGCGGCTCGCGCAGCTACGTTGACAAGGTGGCCAAGACCCTGCCGGACATCCGGCTCGCCAGCCCTGTCACCACGGTGCACCGGCACGCCGACGGCGTCGACGTCACGTCCGCGCTGGGTGCCGGGACTGTGCGCGAGACCTTTGACGCCGTCGTGATCGCCACCCACCCGGCACAGGCCCTGCGCATGCTCACCGGTGCCTCGGCCGCCGAGAGGGATGCCCTTGGCGGCATGCCGTACTCGGTGAACCAGACCATTTTCCACCGCGACGAAGCCGTGCTGCCCGCTAGCCCGAACGCCCAGGCATCCTGGAACTACCGGCTGCCGTCCTGCGATGCCCGGCCGGACAAGGTCCTGGTCAGCTACGACATGACCCGGCTGCAGCGGCTGGAGCCCGCGGACGGCGGCCGGTACATCGTCAGCCTCGGCGAATCCGAACTGATCGACGGCGCTGCGGTGCTGGACCGGATGGTCTACGAGCACCCGCAGTACACCCCGGAGTCGCTGAAGGCGCAGCAGCGGATCCTCGGACTCGGCGACGAGCGCCTGGCCTTCGCCGGCGCCTACCACGGCTGGGGATTCCACGAGGACGGCGCCTTGTCCGGCCTCAAGGCCGCCGCCCGGCTGGGCCGTGACTGGGACGATGCCGCCGCCCTGAACGAGGAGTACCGTTCCGTGGCCGTAGATCCTGACCTGCAGGCCGTCTCCGCGGAGGGCTCATGAGCGCAATTGCAGCCATCTACCGCACGTCCATCTCGCATGTGAGGCGCACCCCGCTGCGCAATGCCTTCACCTACCGCAGCTACTGCTGGTATGTGGACGTCGACCACCTCCCGCAGTTCCCGCGGCTGCTCCGGCCGCTGGCCAGTTTCCGGGTGGAGGACCATCTCGGCGACCCGGACGGCACGCTGCGCGGCAATGTGGAACGCTACCTCGCCACCCAGGGGATCGGGCTCGACGGCGGACGCATCGCCATGCTGGCCAGTGCCCGGGTGTTCGGGCACGTGTTCAACCCGCTAAGCGTGTTCTGGTGCCATGACAGCGCCGGTGAGTTGCGCTGCGTCGTCGTCGAGGTCCACAACACGTACGGGGAGCGGCACTGCTACCTCCTCGAAACCGATGCCACTGGCCGGGCGAGCGTCCCGAAGGCGTTTTACGTCTCCCCGTTCAACGACGTCGACGGCGAGTACCGCATGAAGCTCCCCGAACCCGGCGAACGGCTTGCCGTATCGATCGTCCTGGAGCGGGAGGGCCAGCAGCCCTTCATCGCCACCATGGACGGCGTCCGCCACGAAGCGACGCTGCGGAACATCGTGTCCGCGGCGCTCGCGGTACCTCTGGCCCCGCTGCGTGTTGCGGCGCAGATCCGCTGGCAGGGCATCAGGCTGTGGGCACGCCGCCTGCCCATCATCAAGAAACCACACCACCCTTCACAGGAGGCAGTTCAGTGACTATGACCGAAGCGACCGGATCCGGCGCGGGACGGGCCAGGGGCGCCACGCGCAGCGGAGCCGTCAGCAGCAGGGTGCCTTACACCGTTCCCCAGCCGCCCGTCGCCATCGACGCCGCCATCTGGCCCAGCATCGCGACAGTGCCCTCGAGCCTGAAGGCCCGTGTGGCCGGACGCGCCGCGGACGCCATCTTCAAGGCGGCCGTGCGCAGGCTGCCGCTGGAAGTCCGGTACCCGGACGGCACGATATTGGGCAAGACGGCGCTGGGAAAGGCGCCGGGCAATGCCGTTCTGGAGCGGGATGCCTCGGACCAGGCACCCGCCGAGCAGACGCCCGCCGGCACCGCCTACCCCGTCATGACCATCAACCGGCCCGACGACTTCGCCGCCCGGCTCGGCGACGGCGGCCTGATCGGCCTGGGCGAGTCCTTCATGGCCGGCGACTGGGACGCCGATGACCTCACCGCCGTCATGGAGGTGTTTGCCTCCCGCGTCGGCACGCTCGTGCCCGGGCCGCTGCAGAAGCTGCGCGGCCTGTACCTCCCGCGCCAGCCGCGCAGGGAACGGAACACCGAGAAAAACACCCGCTCCAACATCTCGCGGCACTACGACCTCTCCAACGAGCTCTTCGCCTCGTTCCTGGACAGCACCATGACGTACTCCAGCGCCCTCTTCCCGGAAAACGGCGACGCCCTGCGGAGCGTGGCCTGGGACGGGCTGGCCGCCGCGCAGCAGGCCAAGATTGACCGCCTCCTGGACAAGGCCGGCGTGAAGGAAGGCACCCGCGTCCTGGAAATCGGCACCGGCTGGGGCGAGCTCGCCCTGCGCGCCGCCTCCCGCGGCGCCACCGTCTACTCCGTCACGCTCTCCAGCGAACAGCAGGAACTCGCCCGCCGGCGCGTGGCCGAGGCCGGCTACGCCGACGCCGTCACGATCGAGCTGAAGGACTACCGCGCTGTGGAGGGCGAGTACGACGCCGTCGTCTCGGTCGAAATGATCGAGGCCGTCGGCTTCGAATACTGGGCCACATACTTCCAGACAATCGAGCGGGTCCTGGCCCCGGGCGGCAAGGTGGCCATCCAGGCCATCACGATCGCCCACGACCGGCTCATGGCCACCCGCACCAGCTACACCTGGGTGCACAAGTACATCTTCCCCGGCGGGGTCATTCCGTCCGTCCGCGCGATCGAAGACATCACCGCCAAGCAGACCGGACTGCGCGTGCGCGAACGCCTCGCCATGGGCGACCACTATGCCCAGACCCTGCGGCTCTGGGAGGAGCGGTTCATGGCCCGCGAAGACGAGGTGGGGGCCATGGGCTTCGACGCGGTCTTCCAGCGGATGTGGCTGTTCTACCTGTGCTACTCCCGGGCCGGGTTTGAAACGGGCTATCTCGACGTGCAGCAGATCGTGCTCGACAGTGCCCTTACGAACGGTGCCGCCACCAAGGGCGCGGCCTAGCCCGAGCACCAGCCGAGGTCCTGAATAGGTCCTGAATAGGTCCCCGTGGCGCCGGTCACGGCATGACGGCGCAGGGTATGAGGACTCGGGTGTTAGAACAATCACCATCTGATGAGGCGGGCACCACGGTGCCCGCCTTATTCGTGTGCCCGGACACCAGATGTAGTGGCCGGCGCCACCGTGACGCGCCCGCACGGAGGGGCGCGACACGCCGTCTGCGGTGCGACACGCGGGGGTGATTAATGTGGGTAACTACTGCACAGGGTGTGGATTTCGTCCGCCAAAATGGCGGAAATCCGGACATTTGGAGGGCCCCCTCCTGTGGATTAACGGTGGGTTAAATGACATACTTGTAATACATCATCTTGGGGTCCGCGTGAGGCTCTTGCACTACATGTAGTATCGACATACAGTTCCAGCAGAGCATCAGCGCGGGACAGTCGGAGCCGGGGAAGCGCTCCGAAGAAGACTTCAACAAAGGGGACTAGGACCATGACCGTTACGGTTTACACGAAGCCGGCCTGCGTTCAGTGCAACGCGACCTACCGCGCGCTGGACAAGAAGGGCATCGCCTACCAGAGCGTCGACATCTCCCAGGATGCGGAGGCCCTTGAGCGCCTGAAGTCCCTGGGCTACATGCAGGCCCCCGTTGTCGTCACCGACCAGGATCACTGGTCCGGTTTCCGCCCGGACAAGATCGAAGAACTGGCGCAGGCCGCCGCCGTCGCTGTAGCCTGAAACGCCCCGTAGCCTGAAACGCCCAATCGCCTGAAACACTCAGGGACGCCGCTACCAGGCAAGAATTCACGGTAGATGAGGTGACCACCGTGGTTGTAACAACTGAAGATCGGGTAGCTGCCACGGCTGACAGCGGGGAAGCGGTCAGCACAACAGCTCCCGAACTAACGCACTGCCGCCTCATCTACTTTTCCTCCACCTCCGAAAACACGGCCCGCTTCGTCGCGAAGCTGGGAGTCGACGCCGCCAGGATCCCCCTCTACCCGAGGGACGCTCCGCTGGTGGCCCGGGAGCCCTACGTGCTGGTGGTGCCGACCTATGGCGGCACCGGGGGAGAGGGATCTGTTCCAAAGCAGGTCATCAGGTTTTTGAACGACCCGGGCAACCGGAAGCTGATCCGCGGAGTGATCGGCGCAGGGAACACGAATTTCGGGGACAACTACTGCATGGCCGGCGACATCATCGCCGCCAAGTGCAAGGTCCCGCACCTATATCGCTTCGAACTCATGGGGACGCCGGAAGACGTCAACCGCGTACAACAAGGATTGGAAGAGTTTTGGACACGACTGTCGCAGACACAGCAGTAACTGAGGGCGCAGGCACCCACGCGGCCACCGCCACCTCCGTTGACAAGCAGGAGAAGCAGGAAAAGCACGAGATGCCGGCCGCCTACAAGGGCCTGGGCTACCACGAGCTCAACGCCATGCTGAACCTCTACGGCCCCAACGGAGAGATCCAGTTTGAGGCCGACCGCGAGGCCGCGCACCAGTACTTCCTGCAGCACGTGAACAACAACACCGTGTTCTTCCACGACCTCGAGGAAAAGCTCGACTACCTCGTCAAGAACGAGTACTACGAGCGCGAAACCCTCGACCAGTACACGATGAACTTCATCCGCGAGCTCTACAACCGCGCGTACAAGAAGAAGTTCCGCTTCGAGACCTTCCTGGGCGCGTTCAAGTTCTACACCTCCTACACGCTGAAGACGTTCGACGGAAAGCGCTTCCTGGAGCGCTACGAGGACCGCGTCTGCATGGTGGCACTGCACCTGGCCCGCGGCGACGAGAAGCTCGCCACCCAGATGGTGGACGAGATCATCGAAGGCCGCTTCCAGCCGGCCACCCCGACGTTCCTGAACGCCGGCAAGAAGCAGCGCGGCGAGCTGGTCTCCTGCTTCCTGCTCCGCATCGAAGACAACATGGAGTCGATCGGCCGGTCCATCAACTCCGCGCTGCAGCTCTCCAAGCGCGGCGGCGGCGTGGCCTTCGCGCTGACCAACATCCGCGAGGTCGGCGCGCCGATCAAGCAGATCGAGAACCAGTCCTCAGGCGTCATCCCCGTGATGAAGCTCCTCGAGGACAGCTTCTCCTACGCCAACCAGCTCGGTGCCCGCCAGGGAGCCGGCGCGGTGTACCTGCACGCGCACCACCCGGACATCTACCGCTTCCTGGACACCAAGCGCGAGAACGCGGACGAGAAGATCCGTATCAAGACCCTCTCGCTCGGCGTCGTCATCCCGGACATCACCTTTGAGCTGGCCAAGCGGGACGAGGACATGTACCTGTTCTCCCCGTACGACGTCGAAAAGGTCTACGGCATGCCGTTCTCCGACGTCTCGGTCACCGAGAAGTACTACGAGATGGTGGACGATTCCCGGATCAAGAAGACCAAGATCAAGGCGCGCGAGTTCTTCCAGACCCTCGCCGAGATCCAGTTCGAATCCGGCTACCCGTACATCATGTTCGAGGACACCGTGAACCGGGAAAACCCGATCGACGGCAAGATCATCATGTCCAACCTGTGCTCGGAGATCCTCCAGGTCTCCCAGCCCACCACGTACCACGATGATCTGTCTTACGACCAGACCGGCAAGGACATCTCCTGCAACCTGGGTTCGCTGAACATCGCCAAGACCATGGACTCGCCGGACTTCGGCCTGACCATCGAGACGGCCATCCGGTCCCTCTCGGCCGTCTCGGACATGTCCAACATCACCTCGGTGCCCTCGATTGCCCGCGGTAATGACCAGAGCCACGCGATCGGCCTCGGCCAGATGAACCTGCACGGCTACCTGGCCCGCGAGCGGGTCCACTACGGTTCCGAGGAGGGCCTGGACTTCACCAACATCTACTTCTACTCGGTGGTGTACCACGCGGTCCGCGCCTCCAACCTGCTGGCTATCCAGACCGGCCAGACCTTCGGCGGCTTCGAGAAGTCCAAGTACGCCACCGGCGAGTTCTTCGACAAGTACACCGAGCAGGAATGGGTCCCGCAGACCGAGAAGGTCGCGGAGCTGTTCAAGAACATCCACATCCCCACGCAGGATGACTGGCGCGAGCTGAAGGCCTCCGTCATGGAGCACGGCATCTACAACCAGAACCTGCAGGCTGTGCCGCCCACCGGCTCGATCTCCTACATCAACAACTCCACCTCCTCGATCCACCCGGTGGCGTCCAAGATCGAGATCCGCAAGGAAGGCAAGCTGGGCCGCGTGTACTACCCGGCGCCGTACCTGACGAACGACAACCTGGAGTACTACCAGGACGCGTACGAGATCGGCTACGAGAAGGTCATCGACACCTACGCCGCCGCCACGCAGCACGTGGACCAGGGCCTGTCCCTGACACTGTTCTTCAAGGACACCGCCACCACACGCGACATCAACAAGGCCCAGATCTACGCCTGGAAAAAGGGCATCAAGACCATCTACTACATCCGTCTCCGCCAGCTCGCGCTGGAAGGGACCGAGGTGGAAAATTGTGTCTCGTGCATGCTTTGATCAACTGAAATCGGTAGATTTCGAGTGATCGGTTGAAATGATGGAAACGACGACGGCGACGGGCGGCTTGGTCTACGGCATCCGGCTTCGGCGGGAGGTCGAGTACCGCTATGTCGGTATCACGACCAAGACGGCCAGTCGTCGTTTCCATCAGCACCTGCGAGTGGCCGCCGAGGGTCGCAAGACGCCGTTCTACGACTGGCTCCGAAAACACGATCCGGCTGATCTCATCGCGGACGAGCTGGATTGGATTGAAGGCCTGCCCGAGCTGGGGCAGGCGGAGATCGAGTGGATCAGCTACTTGCGACGAGAAGGGGATCGTCTTCTGAACATTGCCGATGGCGGCCTCGGGCCGACCGGCGTCGTCTGGACCGAAGAACAACGCGAAGCCGCCCGCATCAGGAACACGGGCCGCAAGGGGCTTAGCCGTTCAGGGGCAGAGAACCCGTTTTATGGCGGCAAGCACAGCCTGGAGCAGCGGAAGAAGTGGGCGGAGGACCGCAAAGGAACTAACTCCGGACCGGAGAACCCGAACTTTGGGAAGTTCGGCGCGGAGCATCCAAGTTTTGGGCATTCGGTCAGTGAAGAAACCCGCAAAGCACTTTCAGAAGCCAAGAAAGGTGCCGGCAACCCGAACTTTGGGAAGCAGGCCAGTGCCGAAACCCGTGCGAAAATGTCAGCAGTAAGGAAGGGCCGTCCCATGCCTTCCAGTCAGCGAAACGCCCATACCAGACATCACACCAACAAAGGCATAGAGAAAGCCGACTGCAAGTATTGCGTCGAGGACTCAGCCAAACCCAGTCTCTCTTCAGAAAGCGAGTCGGAGTCATGACAGAAAAAGTAAAGCTTCTCAGCCATGTTGAGGCGATCAACTGGAACCGCATCCAGGACGACAAGGACGTGGATGTCTGGAACCGCCTGGTCAACAACTTCTGGCTGCCGGAGAAGGTGCCGCTGTCCAACGACGTGCAGTCGTGGGCCACGCTGACCCCGGACGAGCAGCAGCTCACCATGCGCGTGTTCACGGGCCTGACCCTGCTGGACACCATCCAGGGCACCGTCGGCGCCGTGTCGCTGATTCCGGACGCCCTCACCCCGCATGAAGAGGCTGTCTACACGAACATCGCGTTCATGGAGTCCGTGCACGCCAAGAGCTACTCCTCGATCTTCTCCACGCTGGCCTCCACCAAGGAGATCGACGAGGCGTTMCGCTGGTCCACCGAGAACGAGAACCTTCAGAAGAAGGCCCAGATCGTCATGGACTACTACCAGGGCGACGACCCCCTCAAGCGCAAGGTGGCCTCCACGCTGCTGGAGAGCTTCCTGTTCTACTCCGGCTTCTACCTGCCGATGTACTGGTCCTCGCGGGCCAAGCTGACGAACACGGCCGACCTCATCCGCCTGATCATCCGCGACGAGGCTGTGCATGGCTACTACATCGGCTACAAGTTCCAGAAGGGCCTGGAGAAGGTCTCCGAGGAGCGCCGGCAGGAGATCAAGGACTACACGTTCGAGCTGCTCTTCGAGCTGTACGAGAACGAGGTCCAGTACACGCACGACCTCTACGACTCCGTCGGCCTGGCCGAGGACGTCAAGAAGTTCCTGCACTACAACGCCAACAAGGCCCTGATGAACCTGGGCTACGAGGCCATGTTCCCGGCCTCCGTCACCGACGTGAACCCGGCGATCCTGTCGGCCCTGTCGCCGAACGCGGACGAGAACCACGACTTCTTCTCGGGTTCGGGTTCGTCCTATGTGATTGGCAAGGCTGTCAATACTGAGGACGACGACTGGGACTTCTAGTCCTCTGAGAGATGTCACCCTAATTGGAAGTACGGCACCCTATTTGGAAGAAACGCATCGTCTAGTTGGAAGTTGTGAGGTTCCACGCTACGTGGCCATTTCCCAACTTAGATGGCCACGTTTCACGGTAGTTGGCCAACTGATTCCCTCAGCTGGCCAACTACCGGGCCCCTTTCAAGCGTTCCCTGACGAGTTCGGGCTGATGCCCACAGCATGAGCCGGGCTTCTTCACTCAATGACCGCTGCGCCGGGCTTCATATCGCCCACAGGTAGACCCCAGCCAACGATTGCTTGAACGTGTGCCGGCGAGCCGAGACCCCGATTTCCAAGGACGTGGAACGTCCTTTAGATGGAGCGAACACAACGAGGGCGAGATATATCCATCGTGCGGAAAAGCTCCCCGGCGGTCGACGCCTCAAAGACAGCTGAACAGCACGGGCCGGTGAATGGAGGGCAGCATGGCGCCTAAAGGGCTGAGCCAGAGCAGGATCAACTGGTCCCAAATCAGTGAAGTTGACTTCAACCAAGTCGTAGAAGTCCTGCTTCTCAAAATGTATGACAAGAAGCCGTACAAGGCGGAGGTCCTCAGAGGCGCCGGTGGTGATGGCGGCATCGATGTTGCGGTGCGGCTGGAAGACCGGGTGGTCAAGATCTTCCAGCTTAAATACTTTCCTGAAGGTTTCACTGGTGGGTTCCGGGATTCACGCCGCCCCCAGGTGCGGAAGTCATTCGAGACCGCCTGGAAAAACCATGCCCCGGATGAGTGGATTCTAGTGATGCCGCCAGATCCACATAAGAATGAACGCGACTTCGTTGACGGGTTTGCAGCGAGCAAGGACGTGGATGTTGATATCTGGGGACAGGAAAAGCTGGCAGCGGCATTGACCGATCATCCGGAGGTTGAACGTGCCTTCCTTAGGGACGAGCTAGTAGATGTGCTGCGGATGATCAACCAGGAGAAAGCCGGCCTGGTAGGCAACGCGGATCTCTCTGAACGAATTGGCGCTCTTCTATCGCTCGCCAATACGCGAAGTAGGTACTGGGACACAACTTTGATCACCAGTGGCAACGTTGTCTTTGAGGACTACGTCGCCAAGCACCCAGAGGCCATGGAGAAGGAGCCGATCCACACCCAACTTACGCTTAGCTTCGGACCAGAGCACAAGGATGTGGCAGAACAGCTCCAAGAGAACTTGGCTTACGGGCTGCTGAATGATTTTGATCTGCCTGGCAGTGCGGCCTCTTTTACTCGTATCGGACCAGCGTGGGTTGCACCTCTACCTCAGATGAACATCGAGAAAGTGCGACTATCTCCAGCTGCATTTGAAAAGTCTGAGGGTTCGCATGCGCCACCCATAACACTTAACGTCCTAGATCAGCATGGTTTCATCAGAGGACGATATGAAGGCCGTATAGCGCAACGAGCCAAAGGTGGCGTCGGAGCGACCTTCAAATGTCAGTTCATGAATGTAGTAACGCTCATCTTCAAGCTGCCGTGGTCCGAGAATGCGGGTGAAGGCAGCTGCAATCTCACATTCAACGCGCCCGGTGGTTCTGTACGAGATGTGCACGCGGCCATCAGAATGCTTCGTATCCTTCGATCAGGGAACAAGATCGAGATGTATGCCGGCGGGGGGCGTCTTGCATCTCTGGTGTTGCACGCCCTTCAGGATTCCGGAGGCAGCAGCGATGAGTGGACCGAATCGTTGGTGGATGACCTGTATGTCATTGAGCAAGCCCTCGGAGACGTCTGCTTCGCCGTTCCGGATCAAACAACGCGCACCGAGCGCGTTGAAATTCGCATTGCCCGGCTTCTTCTTGAGGGCTACCAGACGGTTATGCCTCCTGGGCGGAGCTTGACGATGACTCTGTCTGGCGGAACCGATGATGGACTAGAGAGGCTCCTGCTGGAGGGTGGCGCAATCTGGGCTCAACAGCCCACGACCGCTGTTGAAATCCTGGGAGGTAAATACAATCTGGGAGCGGGATATACCTATCACCCCAACGTGAAGGCCGTGGATGGTGAGCGTATTTGGCAAGACCTCAAAGCCGGGGAAGGGGCCGGCGAGAAGGTCAGGCTGAAAGCTGCCGATGGCACGCCTTTCCGGGTTTGGCTCCAGACTGTCACCGGATCAGAAGAGGGCAGCCAGCCTCTATACAAGCCTTGGGGCATACCGACGATTGATGATCCGATACTAGAGGGCGTACATAAGTGACCGCGGATCACGAGAAGGTCAAGCGGGCGCATGAACTGAAGGCGCGGGGTCTCAAACCATCGGACATCGGCAAGATCATCGGAGCCAGCCGCGCTACCGTCTACCGGTACCTGAGCATGCAGTCCTGAGCAACGACGGCGTCTATCCCGAAAGCCATATTCGAACTCACGTATTGGGTATCTGCTTAGCTGAAGTAGTTTCTGCGAGGATGTGAGGCTGCGTTGGGCCGCACCCGCGCCGTTGCCGCCGTCATTCGCGTCGGTCCGGCTCCCCGCGGGAGCGCCGCGGCCATCGAGGAGAGGTCCTCTGGGTGGAAGGCGCGGTGTGATGCCGGGCTGCCGCGGATTAGGGGAGCGAGTCGGTCGCCGATGGGGCACCGGGTCCATCATCCGAACTGTCGGAAACGGGCACCGGACAGACGTCGACCTCGAGCGGTCTCCTGCCTACGATTGGAGCGTCACGCCCCAGTCGACGTGGCATTAGTTCCGGTCCATGCACCGATCCAATTGGCAAGGAGATCATGATGCTCGGAGAACAAATCGGGGAACTCAACGGACAAACCATCAGCACGCGGGTTCTGGAAGACATTGGTCTCGGTCCGCGCACCGAACTGACCGACCATCAGGTCGGCACGCTCTGCGGTGTCCAAGTTGACGCCACGGTCACCTACCTCGGCACGATTCGTCCCGGTGGCACGGTCGCCGGCGCCGGAAACGGTTTCGTCGTCACCGCAAGCGGGCAGACTGCGACCTTCACCGGCCACGGCGTCGGTAGATTCACCGGTCCGGGCCAACTCACCTGGCGGGGTGCACTGTTCTACGAAACCACGTCAGACGAGTTGAGCAGCCTCAACGGGATCGCGGTCTTGTTCGAGTACCAGGTGGCCGACGGCAAGTCCGAAGGCCGCCTGTTCGAGTGGAAGTAGCGCTGCACGACTCGGAAACCGACCTGATGCCCCCCTGTCCCGGTGAAGGATCCCTCGCCGGGCGGGCAGTTAGTTGCCCCGACCGCCTTGGTCACCAGGTCCCGATGGCGATCGATTCACTCGGGGGCTCGGTGAGGGTCCGCCTCGTGGGGAATGACTAGGTCCTTCAACGGCGCCGGGTCTGTGTTCGTTGCCTGCTGGAGGAGCCGATAGAACAGCAGCCCGCGGTTCTTGGCGGTGCGGCGGTTGAAGCGGAAGGTGAACTCGTTGAGGTAGTAGGCCAGCTGCTCCCTCGAGATGCCCTGGTGCAGGGTGCCGTCGATCCAGCGTTTGAGCTGGGAGGCGGCCATGTGGACGGCGGGCATGTTGACGTGCGCGGGGATGACCGATCCGAGCTGGGTGAAGTACTCGTGCTTGTAGCCGAGGTCGGCGAAGCGCCTCAGCTGTCTTGCCCCGTCGGTGGGATGGTGGAACCGGGGGCGACGACGCGCTGGCCGAACTTCACCAGGGCGAGCCTGCGGTCGGCCGGTCCGGGCTCGAGGCGGATCCGTCCGATCCGGTTGTGGTCCAGGTGCTCCGCGGCGACCAGGACCGAGATCTTGTCGGGGCCGACGCCGGGCATGCCGCGGTGGACCCCACCGATGAAGCTCTCGTCGACCTCGACAAGCCCGGAGAGCATCTCGCGGTCGGGCCGGACCATGGCCCGGCGCAGCTTGTGCATCCACGCCCACGCCGTCTCATACGATCTCATCCCCAGGACCCGCTGGAGGCCGAGAGCGGACACGCCGTTCTTCTGAGACGTCACGAACCACACCGCCGCGAACCACGTGCGCAGCGGAGTGCGGGTGAGGGCGAAGATCGTCCCGGCCGTCACCGACGTGGCCGGCGCCGGGCAGGTGGATGCACCAAGTGCCCGCCAAGTATCAGGGCCATACCCAAAGAGGTGAAGTATCACCTGCACGCCTGGGACGGGCACTAACACCTTCTCCTGGGCTGATGAGTCTGTGCACATTTGTTGAAGAGTAATACCCAAAGCCTGCTGCGGATGCGCCAGAGCGAGACCGGGCCGGTACCTCAACGGCATTGGGCAGCCCTCTGTGGGCGCTTCGGACGGAGCTTGGGAGGAATACTGGCGCCGTACGGAAGAGGCAGTGGAAGAAGCCCCCAAAAGATTCCTCCAAGGATGCTCGTACCAAAGTCCATCCGGACCTAATCGGACGAGACTGAATACTCCACCGGTCGAAGAACGGGCGACAGCAAGAGTGCGTTCATGTGCATCTTGTGACGGCGGGGCGTCGGCCCAGATCAGGCCAAGTCAGCCCTGGTCTGACTCGCAGGACGGCAGTTCAGCGTTCGATTCTGACAGCTTCCACGACGTCTTCCGCGTGCAGTGTGTTGGCCTGCCAGGACTCGAAACGACCATAGTTCCTCGGGTCAAGGATGTTCTCCCATCCCTGCTCGACTGCGGCCCTCAAATCCGCTGGCCGTTGCGCGATTCCTGCACCCCAGGCTCCCGCCCCCTGAGCCTGGCCCAGAAATCGTCGAACACGCGATTCATGCGGGCGATGTAGCCTTCATCGCTTTCGTCCGGGAGTGCGGGGATATGGGGGAACTTGTTCAGGACCGCATGCCAATCGCCATGGTGCGAGGGCAGCACCCGTTCCCGTGGCACCTTGCAGGTCAGCAGAACTTGCCCGATGGATTGCTTGCAGATGTCCGCTAGATCCTGGCGCGTGATCCGTGCCTAGAACCAGACGGCACCGTCACTCCCGGTGCTAAGTCGTGCTGCCATCTGCCGGAGCATCCAGTCATAGGCGCCGGCATGCAATGGCTCGACCAGGGAAGGTTCGGGCACAAGCACACCGGTTGAACGGAGGGCATCGAAAGCTTCGTCGCTCTGGATGGTGTGGAGAAGGAGCTGGTCTGCGGAGGTGTCGTAGCCAATCCGGCCCGGCAGGACGGCGTCCGCAGGGCCTCGCCGGTGAGATCCTTTCTGCTTACGCGTGGAACTTGACCACCTCGACCACTCCCCGCCAACTCGCGGCCGACTTTCTGGATGCGCTCCGGGACGGTTCTGATGGTCTTGATGCGCGATCCCGGATGAAGTCTTCGATCTGGGCGCCGTGGCGTTCCAGGTGGATATCGCGGCTGCCGTCGGAGCGGAGAGGTCGCTCGCGCACATCATGTCCCGGATGTTCAGGGTCTTGCCGGCGGTCACGGCCGGGCGGCCGGTTCGACCAGGGTGACGCCGGTGGCTTCGGGAAAGGAGTGGGCTTCGAATTCTCCGCTGGACGGGACGCCGGGCTGGACACGGTTCTGGTTGCTCATGCCCTCCTGTGTGCGGCTGGCCGCCCGCAGTGGCAGCTGCATGCGGACAGGGGCCATTGGACTCATCCGTGGCCGACGTTGGCGCGCCATGCTTGGGGCACGTCCCGGTGGCCCATGCTGGTGCAACGCGATGGTCCTATCAAGATGGCATGCGACATGCTCGATCCGAGAGGCAGGCACAAAATGGCAAACGTTACGCGCATCGACTGGACGATCCAGACCGGACAAGAGTTCTGGAGTGGCACGGACGACACAGTCATACTTGAGATCTACCGTGATGAGACGCTGCTGAAGCGCGGCAGTCTCGAGCCGGGACGCACGCCTCGCCTCGATCGCGGCTCGGTCGCGACATACTACTGGGTGTTCCAGAATCCGGATGGCCTAGGCGTCTCCGTTTCAGGAACTGCTGTGCCGTACTACGAGGTGTTCCGCGATGGGGTTGCGGGGCATCTGCGCGTGAAGCTAGTTGYCACGGGCGATGACGCATGGGAAAAGGTATCCATCGACAGCACCGTTTACACTGGCAATCTCCGCTCGGTACCCGGGACGATAGACAGCGTTAAGTGGGTCGAGGACTACGAGCCCTTTTTCTTTGGACAGGATGTGGTGATTACCACGACCCCACCGGGTTACGCCGAATGGAACCTCTACTATTGACCGGACCTCGGTGCTCACGCAGCAGCCCCTTCCTGCTCGGCGCGCGCGAGTGGGCCGTCAACCTCGAAGAGCGGCCTGCGGTATTTATAGATGACACCCGAGTCGCGTCCTCACTGCATCGCCCGCGGGGCCACATTCCCTTGACGAATGCCGGCCGGGCGGGTAGGACGGAGTCAATTGCGGGTATTCCGATCACAATCCGCAGATGAGCGTAACCCCAGAATTCGGGGCACCCGTTGCCTGTTCCTCTGGAACTTAGTCGCCGAGCAGATCGAAATTATCATGTCGTAAACGGGCAAATGGGGGCCAGGGAATAGCCCCGGTGAAGGACTTTCGCGGGTGCCGCACAACTGCTTCATCGGAGTCAGGAGTCTCAGTAGGGCGGATATAGAACAACCTGTAGTCGGGGTGGAGTCTAGATCCCCTACGCGACGCTAAATCAAGCCAGGCCACGCTTATTTGATGGGTGAGAAGCTATGAATGAGTCAATGCTTACGGAGATCGACGCTATCGCTGCCACGGGCAACGCAGTGTTGGCTGGTGGGGACGATGGCGTGGTTGAAGTCGTGAAGGCGGCTATCCTAGCCGATGTTTCCGCCGCGTTCTACCTTACGCAAGAGCAGTCACGGGCGGTCAAGGATTGGTACTGGACTCCAGAAAGAATCCGAAGCAGGGGACTTAGGGAAGTATCCGAAGAGGAAAGTGAGCGCATCAAATTGGAACTGGGCCTGGACCTCCCCAACTTTCGATTCACACCGAAAAAGTGCGAATGCGGGCATCTGTATGGTGCTTTCGATTTCCTGCAACAGGGCATCAAGCAGCACGGCCTGGAAACCGTACGGTCTGTGTTCACTTTGAAGTACGCCACCCTGTTGCAGGTGAACCCCACATTTAAAGCAGTTTGCCCCCATTGACAACCGGCCAATCAACGAACGGCCAAGTGACGAACAGCCAAGTGTCAACAGAATGACGATTGAACTCGGTGGCATCGAGTACGAAGGTCCCACGTATGGTGGATGCTGCTGTTGTGCGTAGAGCCCGTGAGTAAAAAGCCTCGTCTACACGGACGTTTCGTCACCCGGTGCATGGTGTTCAACCGGGTCTAGGTCTCGTCCTTCGGGCTAGTGGTGATCGGGGCCGTTGAGCCTGCTGTGCATCTCCGGCAGGGTGTACTCGGCGGGCGGGCGCATCTTCTCGGCGCGGAAAGGGGACGACGACCAGGGCGGTGCGCGGCATCAGCAGCGCCCGGCCTCGGCCCTCGTGCGAGTGGCGGCGGCGGGGCAGCAGCGCGCAGTAGTCGTTCGTGGAGATGTCGTCGGCGCGGGGATCAGGTTCACGGGTCATGCCCGTCATGTGTGCGGAACGCGGCCTCACCGGTAACGGCAAGGCCCTCACTGGGGTAACAAGTATGCGTTGACAGTCCGGACGGTGACGGAGCACCCTAGTGCCTGTTGGGCTGGGGCGCCGGAGAATCAACGACGATGGGGGACCCCATGATCACTGTCCGGTTCACTTACATCACAGGCATCAAGCGGGGCCTTTTCCGTAGTGCCAAACTGTCGGGCACGTGGAACAGCTGGGGCGATATACCGATGCAGGAGATCGTCGCGGATGACGGCTGCCCGGCTTTCGAAGCGACCGTGAATTTCGACGACACTCTGGCCGGCCAGGAGATCCGGTGGGGCGTCCGGCTGGACGGGCCAGCGGGCGCGAACCAATGGGGGATCGTCACCGAGGACCCGGACCTGGCGGTGATCAGACCGGAATGCCACACCATCCTGCCGGCGGCCGAAGGACAGGCGACGGCCCGCTACTTTCTGACGCTCAGTCGGTTCCTGGGCGCCCAGAAGTTCTACCAGGGCGGCGCGGAACAACTCAGGTTCGCGGTCTGGGCGCCCAACGCGCAGAACGTTGAAGTTGTCTTCGGAGCGAAGGACAACGGCTACATCGACGACGGCGGGACCGGCATCGACGCGAACCGTCCCGTGGTGCCGCTCAAGAAGATCGGTGCCGGCATCTGGGCCAGCGATCCGCTGCTGGACTTCCAGTCCTATGTCGGCTTGCCATACATGTACCGCGTCCAAAACGCCCAAGGCGCCACACGGATTCGCACGGACATCCACTCCCGCTGGCAGATCGGCCGCKGCGATATAAATCCGAAGGACAAGCCGTGGGACGGGAGCCCGGATACCCTGGACGGCGGCGTCAGCTGCAGCGTCGTCATCGACCAGGACGTGGTGCGCGAAGAGTTCGAACCGACCACCGACCCGCCGAAGCAGATCAACGACGACGAGTTCTGGTCCTAGGAGTTCACCGCGGGGTTGCCGGTGCCAGTACGGCTCACAGACCTGGTGATTTACGAACTCCACATCGGGTCATTGGGATTCGGCAAAACGGGCCCGGGCACCTTGCAAAAATTGCAGCCGAGTACCGGCTGGGCTGAAGCCTGCAACGAAGTCGAAAGGTGTGGCGGTTCCCTGTTGGGAGGGAACCGCCACACCTGTCTACGGATGAGTGAGCAATAGCCTTGCTCAGTAGCCGACGGGCATCCTGAGCGTATAGGGCTCTTCCATGGCTTTGATCTCGTCGTCTGTCAGCTTCACGGCGAGGGCGGCGACCGCGTCGGGGAGGTGGTGCTCCTTGGTGGCCCCGACAATCGGCGCGGACACGACAGGGTTTTTCAGCACCCACGCAAGGCCACGTGCGCCATGGGAATTCCCCGCGCTTCTGCATTCTTTTGAACGGCGTCGGCAATGGGCTTGTCCGCTTCGCTGAAGCTCCGCTCGGCGACGGGGTCATTGGCCGCCCGTGCGGTGGCACCGCCCCACGGGCGGGCGAGCCGTCCCTTCGCGAGCGGGCTGTAGGGGATGCCTCCCACGCCTTGGTCAGAGAGGAGGCCGAACATTTCGCGCTCCTCTTCACGGTGCATCAGGCTGTACTGGTCCTGCATCGACACGAAGCGCGTCCACCCGTGCAGATCCGCGGCGTGCTGCATCTTGGCGAACTGCCAGGCCCACATCGCGGATGCGCCGATGTAGCGGTCCCAGGCGTCATCAAGGCTGGACCAGTACGCATTGCACCGCTCAGTGGTCTGGTACTTCTTCTTATCCACGGGGGCCTGGCGCTGGACCACGGCGTCGACGGTGAACGTCTGATACGTCCGGCTGCTGCCCACCGTCCTGAGGGACAGAACCTTAAATCCCGCGCCGTCGTCGTAGAGATCCCGCAACCACCGCTCGCACTTTGCGACTGCCGTCTGTTCCGTGGCGACGTTGTCGAGGGGGGCGGAATCCTTGGCGGCGTCGGTTTTCGCGTTCTCGCCAATGGAGTAGGTGACGACTCCCACTTGGCAGGTCAGGCAACACGCACGATCTTGAACGCGTAGTCATTGAGGCGGACCGGCTTGGCCAGGGTGGAGCCGTCAAGGTCCACCATCGTAACGGCTTCGCCGCCGGTGAGTGAGCGGCTCCCCGCTGTCGTATAGGCGGATATCTCGTCGAAGTAGACGACGCCAAAGTGTGCCAGGGGGTTTGACGACGGGTGGTCGACGGTGCTCCGGCTGATCCCGGCGTTGACGGTTACGGCGGGCGGGAACCCGGAATTGAAACTGAAGTTCACCGTCTGCGACCTGGTCTCGTTCGCCAGGACGTAAGTGGCCCTACCGGGAGGGGACGTGCTAAGACATATCCCCGCGCTAATCACGTCGCCGGGTTGGACCGGGAGCCCGACCGTATCGACATTGAGGGCGGTGATCGTGGCTGTGACGTTATTCGTGGAGTCGACGGTCATTTCGACGTGTACGTCAAGGAATCCGAGACCCACGAACGTACGAAACTTATTGAGGCCTTGAGCGTTGGGAGTGTGCCGCAAATTAGGCACGGTCCAGGTGACCGCCAGGGTCGTAAACGGGTCACCGAAGCTGTCGAGCGTGTAGCCACAGGTTCCGACGGGGTACAGCAGCAACGCTTCGGGCGCCATATCGGACCCCGTCTGCGGTGGTCGAGGCACTTCCGCCTGCAGGTGTTCGAACGTGCGATAGCGGCGTGCCTGCCGATCCCACAGGGCGGACAGCCCAGGCTGGCTCTGACGATCGGGTCGCCGGGGGAGACCGTATCTGGCCAAGCTCTTCGGGTCGGCGGTTAACGGGTCGAAGTCCGCCGGTGGCGGTGTGGCCCCTGCCTCTTCGCGGCTGAAGCGTACCTCATTGGTCACGCCGTTCTCCCTTCCCGCGCTCCGGCACTACAGCCTTGGAGATGGTGCTGGCCATGCTAGCTCAGCCCGTGTACAGGCACCAGAGTCATTCGTGTCTCGCGAAAGATGCTCGCGGAACTCGGATCCGATAGGCGCCCTAGGCGACGGTGTTTGGGATGGTGACCACGACTTTGCCGAACTGGCTGTTGGACGCGAGGTACCTGTAGGCGTCGGCGATGTTGGCCAGGTCAAAGACCGCGTCGATGGTTGGTGTGAGGACCCTTTTTTCGAGGCCTTCGCTGATGAAGGCGACAGCCTTGTGGAGGTGGCTGTCATCTGCGTCCACTTCGTTCATGTCTTAGCCGCGGATGGTGATGCGTTTTTCCAGCATTGACAGGACCGGCAGCGATGTCGGGTCGCTGCTGAGGGCGCCGTAGATGACAACAGTGGCATAGGTGGCTACTGCATCAATAAGTTGAGCCAGCGGTGGCCCTGCCACCGGGTCGAAGATGACCTGCACACCGGCGCCGCCGGTAATTTGGTCCAGGCGGGCGGTGACGTCTTCACTCTCCGTGGCGATAACCGCTGACGCGCCGGCATCGAGGAGTTGTTGGCGCTTCGCTCCGGTCCGCGTCACGGCCACCGGCTTGGCGCCCACAATGTTGGCGATCTGGATGGCCGCGAGACCCACGCTGCTGGACGCGGCAGGGATCAGTTGTTTTCGTATACTCAGGCCAGATAGGCCAGATAGGCCAGATAGGCCAGATAGGCCAGATAGGCCAGATAGGCCAGATAGGCCAGATAGGCCAGATAGGCCAGATAGGCCAGATAGGCCAGATAGGCCAGATAGGCCAGATAGGCCAGATAGGCCAGATAGGCCAGATAGGCCAGATAGGCCGAAGAGGGGCGGTCCTGGTGGACCGCCCCTCTTCTTTCTTATTCCGGGGCCCAAGAAAACCTGGATCAACCAACCAAACGAAACCTCAAACTGTCACAGACAGCGTGATCTATTCCCGAATCCCACATGGAGGTCCGTTGGCCGCTTGATTCCACCGGCCAGCCGACCGAGACGAGCTACAATCCGAGCCACCAGACGGCCGTGCTGTGAGGCAGTTATGAAATCGAGAGGTTGGCGCTGACACTCCACTTGGACCAACCCGTCCAGATGCCAAGGTCTCTCGAGCCTTCCTGGATGGAAGCCTTGTGGAAGACTTCCTCGTCTAGGGCCTCCCCGTTGACGAGCGTGCGGACGTTGTTTATGGTGAGCGTCTTGCCGGCCTCAACACGGTAGTTGTTCCACGACGATGCACCCAAGAAATCGTTGCCGTTGAAGGGAGGGAGATACGTGTAGTCGTCTTCCCAACGTTCTTGCTTGATGAGCACGTCCCGGGCCTTCGCGCAGTACACCTTTATCTTATAGTTGACCAGCGTGACCTTGTATTTGGTGTAGCCTGCAAATTCCGGCCTCTCTGCTTTGACCGAGCAGACAGTTTGGGTGGTGGCTGCCTGGGCCGGGGCGGCCAAGGCAAAGGGAACGGTTGTCAGTGCGAGCGAAGCCGCGGCTATGAGAGCAATTTTGCGGCGTGCAGTTCGGGATTTTTTTGCTGGTGTTGTTTTGGAAAACATTTGATTCACGCTCCTGGGCGATGATCGGGTGGACGTCCTTGACTCATGTGTCACATAGCGTGGGCAGCCGTGTCAGTCCTGATTGATTGGAAATGGATAAACCTCGAGAGGCCCAAATTCCGATTCCGGATTCGTTTAACCCGGTAACTCCATGTTGCGTCCGGGTTGGAATTGGGCACTACCGTGCCARCACGGTTTCCGAGAAGCAGGCTCCCCCGGAAAAGCGCTGCGGCAGTAGTGTCCCGAATCCGACCCTGTCATTCACAACGTTATCGACGACCTGGGGCAGCTTCCCTCAGGTGTGCTTGGCGCCCTGACATAGGCCCAGAATCATCACTTAGCTCCTGGAGGTTTTTTGCCTTTGTCAGGAACTAGCCTTGGCGGCTGCCGCTCTGCTGTCATGGTGCTACCTTTTATGCGCCGCGCCAGGACCTGTTGACTCCTGCAGCCGGTCAGCACGAGTCTCGTCGCCGATCAGGGCCTTGGGGGTCTGTGCCGTCCAAAGATGCTGTTGAGTCATGAACAAATACCATTCATCCCGCTGAGCAACATGCACTCGTCCCCGAAAACCGCCTCCCCATTTCCAACAACAACGAGTTCCGTCTAAGACTCCGTCGGTGCGAGAGCGCCGGCAAGGGCGGACAACAGTGCCAGCACGGAAGCCGTGGGTCGTGCGCGGTCTCAGACTGGAAGTCCCGGTTCAAGGAATCGAAAATTCCGCCAGATCAATCCACCTGCAACCATTCAAAAGGAAATCTAGTGAAGATCTGTCACTTTCAACGTTCCTCCATTCGTCATGGATACAAGAACGTTAACGTGCACGCTTATGGGACAGCACGCGGACGAATACTGGAAGAGTCCTGATTGCGGTCAGCCTAAACCCAATCGGATCCGTAAATGCTCTCCCTTCCGATGCTGCACCCGTCGTTAGGCAACCTCCGGGCATGCGTGGAGGCGGCAAACGCTCGCAGGGAGTGGTTCCTTGCGCGGATGCCGATTACAGGCCGTACCACCCTGGGTATCGCATGCCAGCGCCTTCGCTCAAGCGCCGACGGTCTCGTTGCAGAGCATGTGAGAGACGGGACTGCGCGTGATCGGCGCGCGCAGATACGTCAGGAATTGCAAATTGTTGGCCAAAATTGGCGATTAACCTGTCCAGGCATATACGGAGATATTGTCATCCTTTTTCGTCCGAAGCAGACACTGTTCCCCAAGCACCTCAGCTGAAGGCAGCGCTTCTTCGCGGGTGGCGGCATGGTGGCATTGGTTAGGCCTTCTCCGAGACTGCTGGGGTCAGAGTCAACGAGAGTCACGTTCAGCAGGACTGGCAGCCATCCTGCCAGCTAGTCGCCAGGCCAGCCACCACCCATTAGAGAGTCAACGCGCCGGGCCGGCATCATCTGGTGCACGGCCGTAGCGTCGGTTGGACAGATGAAGGCAGAAGATCGACTGGTCGATAACGGTGCGTGCGCTGCCGTGAAGGCGTTGAAGTCAATCCTTTGAAGGAACCGGGATGGCTGGGTGGAATGCTGACACTGCCGCCGGGCCTCTGGGCGCCGGGACGGTCACCTTGGTGGAGGGTTCGTCCTTTTGCATTTCCTCGGCGAACGGCGATCTCCAGCCTGAGTACCCGCACGGGGTTTTCTTCGAGGACACCTGCATCCTGTCCCGCTGGAATCTAACCGTTAATGGTGAGCCCTTGGAGTCGCTGGCCGCCAGGACGCAGGAGCCGTATCGTGCCCTCTTTGTCGGCCGCGGACGCTGCTCGGACGGGTATGCGGACAGTCCGCTGATCGTGGAACGCCTCCGCGAGGAAGGTGCCGGAATCCTGGAGCAGCTCACCGTCCGAAACTACTCACCGACCCCTGTCGAGTGCGTCGTTTCCCTTAAAGTCGAGGCGGACTTCGCGGACCCCTTTCGCTACGGCTTCATAGCCGAGGCGCAGCGCATCGCAACGGCCCTGTTGGAGGCGGCCGAGTACTCAGAGGGGCGGCTGCCCGAACTTTTCTGCGGCTTCAGCCGCGAGCACTTCGACGAACCCGTGCCCTACCCCACGGCCTGCTGGCCCCAGGCTTGGGCCGCCACCACCCCCCATCATGCTGGTCAAGAGCCTAATGGGCTACTACGCCGACGTTGCCCGCGGCGGCCTTTGGATGAATCCAGTGCTCCCGGATTCCTACGGCGACCTGCACATAACCAACGCCCCCATGGCCAACGGCCGGATGACCATCGACATCTCCGGTGCCACCGCCACCATCCAGGGGCTGCTCGAGGGCATGGTGTTCCAGCACGGATCTCGCCCTTGGGGGGGGCGACCCCGTGGAACAGGCCAGAAGGCGCGGAAAGGCTTAGCAGGATCGACACGTCGGCAGTGACCTTCTCATTTGTCCGAAAGTTCAGTGCGCGTCTCTGGGTAGTGGTGTTTCATCACTACAGAAACCCAATTGGCCACTTCGAGAGAACCGCCGCCCTTGGCTGGATACAGCATGCGCAGGTCTGCGGGACAGAGCATGCACACTAAGGCGTGATAAGCCCGGGACGGGCAGCGCGGCGCCTCGTCGTCACCAGGGTTATCAGCAGTCAAATAGCAACAAGCAATTAGTCGAAAGCTGGCTGACCACAGGGACTGGCGAGAAGAGCGAAGAGGACCCGCTCCGCTGAGAAGCTGAGATGCTCTTGGAGGTCCAAACAGGACCGCAGCAGAGGTCTCAAGCAGGACGCCAACCACGCCGAAATCGCGTTACTGTCGGCCGATGTCATTTGTCTCAAGGTGTTTCGCCATGGCATCGGCGGCCTCGATCCACCGCGTTGCGAGGGCCTTCGGGCTCAATGGCTGAAACAGGCTGTTCAGGACCTTTTCTACCGCGTCATACGCCGCGTCCCTGACGCGCTCCCGCGCGGCCGGGCTGCCGGAGCCCACCATGGCGTTTGATGTCGCGGTAATAGGCTTTCGGACCTCCGCCCCGTTGACTGTGGCGGACGCAGGGCTGGTGGTGTGGGCAACCGCGAGTCCGGCGGCGAGGGCTGGAGCGTCGCTTGGACCGCGAAACATGATGCCTATCATTTGTGATACTCCAATGGCTAGAAAGGGTCGGTCAGTCGTCGCTCCGAGCGTCGCCCAAGAATGTTCGGCGGGTGTGGCACGGCTGCTCCGGCGGGAGGGGTGCGGTTACTTCCGGATTTCATTAACCCCTGGCTCCATATTGCGTCGCGTTGGAATTGGGCACTACCGTGCCAGCACCGTTTCCGTGAAGCAGAGTGCCGCTGCGGCGGTAGCAGCCAGACACTGTCGTGCACGACGCAATTGACGAGCTGGGGAAGTTTCCCACAAGGGCGTTTGTCCGCAGGCCCAGAATCATCACTTAGCTCCTGAAGATTCTCGTATCCGCGTCAGGAACGGACTTTGGCGTCCGCCAAGATTGGTCGGAGCCCGCTCTGCCATCGTGGTGTTACCTCTTATGCGCCGCGCCAAGACTTGTTGTCTCCTGCATCCGGTCGGCACGAGTTTGGTCGCAGGCCGAGGCCTTGGGGTTTGTGCCGTCCAAGGATCTGTTTGAGTGATGGAATACCATTCCTCCGGCAGAGCAATTTCCGCCCCGTCCCGAAACCATCTCCCGCATTTCCAAGAGGGCTGGATCGCCAAAGCAGTTCTGGGGCGAAGTGGAGGTACAGGTCGGCTTTGAGTAGTGTGGCTGCACCGAAAGCACGTGCCCGGGGGATCTGCGTCCCGTAGCATGGTGTTACGCGGCTCACATGAGAAGAGGCGTCCAGATGCCCTACCAGATTCTGACCCGGGACGAGCATTTCGGCGGTGATGGCAGGCCGAAGCGCATTCTTGCACTTGACGGCGGCGGCTTGCGTGGCATTTTGAGCCTCGGGATTCTGGAAAAGGTCGAGGATCTGCTGCGGGAACGCCATGGCTGCGGCGACGGCTTCCGTCTTTGCCATTACTTCGACCTGATTGCAGGCACGTCGACTGGGGCGATCATAGCAGCGGCTCTTGCCCAAGGCAGGAGCGTTGGCGAAGTCAGGGACAAGTATTTCGGCCTTGGGCGGCGGGTGTTTGAACGAAACCTGTTGCGCCAGGTACTTCTGCGTGCCAGGTACGACGAGCGGGCTCTGGTTTCCGAGTTGAAGGATCTCTTCGGTGTGGACACCACCTTGGGCGGCCACGAGCTGTTGACCGGATTGCTGGTGGTCATCAAACGCCTGGACAGCGGCAGTCCGTGGCCGGTGAGCAACAACCCCCGCGGACGGTATTTCGTTGCTGGCGCCAACGGCCGGATGGGTAACCGGGACTATCCTCTGTGGCAGGTCGTCCGGGCCTCCACCGCTGCGCCGTCCTATTTCCAGCCGGAAACCATCTCCATCACTGGCGGACGCGGCGTGAGGCCCGTGACCGGGAGTTTCGTCGACGGTGGTGTCAGTCCCTTCAACAACCCTGCCCTGCAGGCGCTTATGTACGCCTCGTTGGAAGGCTACCGTGTGGGCTGGGAGACCGGTGCCGATAGGCTCCTGCTTGTATCGGTCGGGACAGGCGCGGTGGATCCTGCCGTCAGTATGGCAAAACTGACTGCCAGTCATGCCGTGCGGGCGCTGAAGTCCGTGCTGCAGGATTGTGCCGTGCTGCAGGAGACAATGCTGCAGTGGATGTCCGCCAGCCCTACCGCGAGGATGATTGACCGGGAATTGGGGGAGCTGGAGGGTGATCTTCTAAACGGTGCCCCGTTGATGAGTTACCTGCGTTATAACGTGGACCTGCGTCCGGAGAGTGTCCGCGCCCTGGACGGAACCCTTGCCGCTATGGACACCGTCCCCTCGCTGAGTGCGATGGATGCCCCGAGGAATATGGAGGCCCTCCACCGGCTGGGCAGGCTGGCCGCGGCACGGGATGTGCGGGAAACTGATTTTGGCAGTGTATTTGACCTGCCGCAGGCGTGAACGGAAGGGGCTATTATGAGGGAGCTCCGACGCTACAGGCGCTTTCCGGACCAGTACGTCGTCGCCATTCCTTTGCGTCTGGACACCGACGGGTTCAGCTACCGCAAGTGGGGCGGCGAACAGCAGTGCAAGCCCGGGGACTGGCTGGTGGACGACGACGGCGACATTCACACCGTCGACGCGGACGTCTTTGCGGCCACTTACCGCCGGATCCACCGCGGTGCCTATGTGAAATCCACCCCGGTCTGGGCTGAGGTCGCCTCGGAAGCCGGCAGCGTGGTGACCAAGGAAGGCCGCACCTACTACGACAGGGGTGACGTCGTCGTGTTCAACAACGAAGACGGCACCGATGGCTACGCGATGACCGCCGAAAGGTTCAATTCCCGCTACGAACCGGACCAGTGAGGGAAGCGGCTGTGTTGGCCTGCGGCGTGGATAGCCGGCAAGCACATCGGCTAGTGGAGGGTGACCTGGTGGGCGTGGGGGGGCTAACGCCCCTCCAGGGCCCCGGCCGCCAGACCCTGTGCAGCGGCTCATACAGTCAGAGCAGGGCCATTGTGACCTGTGCGATGCACTCCCAGTTCTCGAGGATTGTGCGTTCTCCAGTCAGCTCGAATCCGTTGCGACGGTACAACCCACGCGCGCATGACCCGGCGAAGACCGCGGAAGTGGGACAACAGAATATGCGAATGCAGAAGCCTGCTGTTCGTCTGAACAACGAATCCGCCGTCCGGAGATGGCGGTGTTTGTAGACCGCAGATTGGCCGCGTTCATCCTGTCGCATCCGAAATAGGATGGCGTGCATTTTCAGTGGAGTCGGGAAACGACTGCTCATTCGATGGAGGGCACGTTCTAGACGTCGCCATTGGCTGCTGGAAGCTGAGTTTGCGCGTGAGCCGTCCCATTCATCCGCCTGAGGAGTTAAGACAATTGCGATGAGGTTTAGGGCGACTTGAACTGGCCATTGCAGTGCRGTCCACTCAGGTGGACCATTGTCACCATGGGAAGGCCCTCGTTTCCCTCTGCCGGTGGAGGTTGCAGACGTACCAGTCATGATCGCAGGGCCGGGAAGCGCGTCATTTCCGTGCTGCCGGGACAGTCTTTGAAGCTTTGCAGGCGACGAAATTTTGGACATTCGTGCGCCATATCGGGACGGCCGACTTCCGGGCGTCGTGCGAGTCCGGCGTCCAGGGCGGTGACAGTACAATGTTGCTGCTACGCGGAGACCGGCCCTGTAGCGGGGTGATCACTTGTCACGCATCTTTCTGAGTCATTCGAGCCGGGACACCCCTCAGGCCATCGCATTGAAGCGGTGGCTGGTGCAGCAGGACCCCGGTCTTGCCGACGAGATTTTCCTGGATCTTGATCCAGTGACGGGTATTGCGCCGGGTGAGCGGTGGAAGGAGGCCCTGCTTCGGGCCAATGAGCGGTGCGAGGTGGTAATCTGCCTGCTCTCTGCCAGCTGGGAGGCCTCCCGCGAATGCATGGCCGAGTACCGGACCGCGGAGAATCTGGGAAAGCTGATCCTGTGTGCCCGGCTGGAGCCTCTGGAGGAGGAAGGCGTCACCGGCGAATGGCAGCGCTGCGACCTCTTCGGCAACGGACCCACCACCGACATTCCAATTGAGGGCCAAGACAGCCCTGTCGTTTTTCTCATGGATGGCCTCCGGCGGCTGCACCAGGGGCTGCGCCGTGCAGGGATCGGGGCCGAGCACTTCGCCTGGCCGCCGCCGAAGGATGCTGGACGGTCCCCCTTTCGGGGGTGGGAACCGTTCGAGGAAGCGGACGCGGCGGTATTCTTCGGCCGGGACGGACAGATCGTGCGGGGCTTGGATGCACTGCGTACCATGCGCAGCTCCGGCGTCGAGTCGCTGTTCGTGATCCTGGGTCCGTCGGGCGCGGGCAAGTCCTCGTTCCTGCGGGCGGGTCTCGTGCCGCGGCTGCGGCGTGAGGACCGGCAGTTCCTGGTGCTGGAAACCGTGCGCCCCGAGCGCAACCCGCTCACCGGGGACCGGGGCCTCGCCTGCGCGGTCCATTCCAGGCGCATCCATCTGGGACTGGACACCCCCACTCTGGGAGCCATCAAGGATGCGTGCACTCGGGTGGACACGGCACAACTGAAGGAGTGGCTGGCCGAAGCCCGGCAGGCGGCCGCCGAACGGCTGCTGGAGGTGCCGGTCGGGACACCGCCGCCGACCCTGGTCCTACCGCTGGACCAGGCCGAAGAGCTCTTCAGTGCCGACGCCGGCCCCCAGGCACACCGGTTCCTGGATCTGCTTGCCGGACTGCTGGATCACGAAGACGGGACCGTGCCGGCGTTAATTGTTGCCGCAACGGTCCGTTCGGATTTCTACGAACCATTGCAGACCGCACCTGAGCTGGCCGGGCTTAAAAGTGTCGTCTTCGACGAGCTCAAACCTATGCCGGTCGCCCGGTTCAGGGAGGTCATCCTTGGCCCCGCAGCCCGTGCCACGGGGGCGGGGAGACCGCTGGAAGTCGAGACTGTTCTGGTGGATCGGCTGCTGGAAGAAGGCGTTCAGGGCGCGGACACCCTGCCGTTGCTCTCGCTGACCCTGGCACGCCTGTACCAGGACTACGGCGGCGACGGAGATCTCCGTTTGGCCGAATACCATGCGATGGGTGGAATGCAGCAGGTGGTGCAACACGAGATCGACACTCTGCTGTCGCCGGACCCTGCAGTGCGGCGGGGCCAGTTGGAGCTGCTGAAATCTGCGTTCATTCCCTGGTTGGCGACCATCAACCCAGACAACGACCAGCCGGTTCGCCGGATCGCCCGCCTGTCCGATCTACCGAACGACGCCCGGCCACTCATAGACGCCATGGTGGGCCGGCGTTTGTTGGTCGGGGACGAGCGCGGCGGGGAGACCGTGATCGAAGTAGCTCTGGAGAGCCTGCTGCGCCAATGGCAGGATCTGGCCGGGTGGCTGGCCAGCGAGCAGGAGGACCTCAAGGAGGCCGACAACCTGGAACGCGCCGCAGCCGCTTGGGAACGCAGCGGCCGCAACGAGGCGTGGCTCTTCGAAGGAGAAAGGCTGAGTCGTGCCGAGACACTGTTCGGAAAACCCGGATTCCGGGAACGGCTGGAGCCTGCCCGCGAGTTCCTCCGCGCCTCCCGAAGCCGGGAGGAGGAACGGCTCGCAGCTCAGAAGAGACGTCACGATGCCGAACTACGGGCTGCCCGCGACAAGCAGGAAGTGGCCGAAACGCACGCAGCGGATTTACGGAAACGCTCTCTCATACTCAAGATCGTCCTAGCATCAGCGGTCGTTATCACCATGGTTGCCGCGGCTGGCTTCGTGTGGGCCTCCTTTGCAGAGCGCGAGGCCACCGCGCGCGACCGCGAAGCCACCGCTCTTCGTCTTGTATCGGAAGGTCTGTCCATGCTCGAAGGAAACCGCGGCGGCGGCGATGCAAACGGTCTGAAGCGCATCCTCGCCGCACAAGCGATTGCCTCGACAGCGGGAGGCGAAGGCGCACTACTAAGCGCTGTCAATATGAATCGCGACCTGCAAAAAATCATAGAAACGCCGGCCAAAATCAGCAGTATGGCGTTTAGCCCGGACGGCAACCGGATACTCACCGGCGGACCAGACGGTACGATGCGGCTGTGGGATGCTGAAACTGGCCAGGCTCTCGGCGAACCGATGAGTGGACATAAAGAGCTGGTAAACGGTGTCGCGTTCAGCCCCGACGGGCGCCGGATCCTTTCCGGCGGCGACGACGGCACGGTTCGAGTGTGGGACCCGGAGACGGGCCGGGCCCTCGGCACACCGATGACCGGACACGCGGGTGCGGTGACGAGTGTCGCGTTCGACCCCGACGGCCACCGGATCCTTTCCGGCGGTAACGACGGCACGGTTCGAGTGTGGGACCCGGAGACGGGCCGGGCCCTCGGCACACCGATGACCGGACACGCGGGTGCGGTGACGAGTGTTGCGTTCAGCCCCGACGGCCACCGGATCCTTTCCGGCGGTAACGACGGCACATTGCGGCTGTGGGACCCGGAGACGGGCCGGGCCCTCGGCGAACCGATCACCGGACACAAGGAGGCGGTGACGAGTGTTGCGTTCAGCCCCGACGGGCGCCGGATCCTTTCCGGCGGTAACGACGGCACGGTTCGAGTGTGGGACCCGGAGACGGGCCGGGCCCTGGGCGAACCGATGACCGGACACAAGGGTGCGGTGACGAGTGTCGCGTTCAGCCCCGACGGCCACCGGATCCTTTCGGGGGGTAACGACGGCACATTGCGGCTGTGGGACCCGGAGACGGGCCGGGCCCTCGGCGAACCGATGACCGGAAACAAGCGTGGTGCGGTGACAAGTGTCGCGTTCAGCCCCGACGGCCACCGGATCCTTTCGGGGGGTAACGACGGCACATTGCGGCTGTGGAACCCGGATACGGGCCGGGACCTCGGCAAACCGATGACAGGACACAAGGATGCGGTGACGAGTGTCGCGTTCAGCCCCGACGGTCACCGGATCCTTTCCGGCAGCCGAGACGGTACGGTGCGGCGGTGGGACGCCGAGAGGGGCCGGGCCCTCGGCGAGCCTTTGACCGGACACAAGGATGCGGTGACGAGTGTTGTGTTCAGCCCCGACGGTCACCGGATCCTTTCCGGCAGCCGAGACGGTACGGTGCGGCGGTGGGACGCGGAGACGGGCCGGGCCCTCGGCGAGCCTTTGACCGGACACAAGGATGCGGTGACGAGTGTTGCGTTCAGCCCCGACGGCCACCGGATCGTTTCCGGCAGCCGAGACGGTACGGTGCGGCGGTGGGACGCGGAGACGGGCCGGGCCCTCGGCGAGCCTTTGAACGGACACAAGGATGCGGTGACGAGTGTTGCGTTCAGCCCCGACGGGCGCCGGATCGTCTCCGGCGGCACCGATGGCACGATAAGGCGTTGGGACGCAGAGACGGGCCGGGCCCTCGGCGAGCCTTTGACCGGACACAAGGATGCAGTGACGAGCGTTGCGTTCAGCCCCGACGGGCGCCGGATCGCCTCCGGCGGCACCGATGGCACAGTGGAGCGGTGGGACCCGGAAACGGGCAAGTCCCTCGGTAAGCCGATGACTGGGCACTTGAATGGGGTGTACAGCGTGGCGTTTAGCCCCGACGGCCGCCGAATCAGCACCGGGGGTAACGACGGCACGGTGCGGCTGTGGGACGCGGAGACGGGTCAGCCCCTCGTTAGACCGATGACCGGACACCAGGGCTCGGTGTACAGCGTTGCGTTTAGCCCCGACGGCCGCCGAATCGCCTCCGGGAGCGACGACAGCACAGTGAGGCTGTGGCCCGCACCCCAGACCCCGTCCGACACATTGTGTACCAAACTTTCCCAGAACATCAGCCACAAACARTGGCGTGAGTGGGTGGCTCCGGGCATCGACTACATCGAGGTCTGCCCCGGCCTTACCGTTCCCCCGGACACGCCAGGCAACCGTCGGAAAAATACTAACCCAAGCCAAGATTGAGACCAGGCGGAAGCAAATCCACCCATGGGCAGAACGTGACCAGAGGACGAAGTAATAAGCCGAATATCCGTGTATATTGCTCTGGCCGGTGCACAGTGCTACAACGGAGGCACGACTCCGAGTATGAAAGATGCTGTGGGTCAAGTTGAGGGGCAGATTGCATTGCGGGCCCCACGTCATCACGACGGTGTGCTTGGTCGTCTTTCACCGTCATTTTCGTCCACCTTTGGAGGTGGGAGGGAAACTTTCTGTCCGCTGGAATGTGCGTCCGCATTGGGCCCGGGCCTTTGTACGGCGAATGACGACTCCTTCCGTTGCTCCGCGCCAGCAGAAGGCGTTCCCAAATTTGACCCAAGGGCTGGCTTGTTAATGACCGTGGCTGAGGCTGTAACACATGTAGCTGAGATGGAGATCCCGGCCTCGGAATTGCCCTGGGACGGAAGTGCAAATGACTCCGCGACAACTCACTTCTGTAATCGGGGTGACGACGGGCTTCGTAATCCTAGTCGTGGTCTGCGTCGATTGGTCACCCACAGCCCTACAGGACCCTGCTCGAACCTTAAGTTTGAATGCCCAAGGGGTACTCCGGTGGGGGGAGAATCCGAACCGGATTCCGTTTACAGTTTTTGAACTCACACTGTTCTTGGGCGTGGGCTTAGCATTCGTTCTGGCTGGTGTGACGGCGTGGCGGAGCCGGCCTTCCCGGAATCCGGGGCTGTTGTTGATTGTGGCGGGTTGGCTTTGGCTGGCGTCCGGGATTCGCCGTTCCAGCGACCCGGTGGCGTTTACGCTCGGTGTAACTCTTACGCTGATGTATCAGCCTCCTTTGCTGCAGTTGGCGCTCAGCTTTCCGTCAGGAACGCTGCGCGGCCGAGCTGAAAAAACTGCCGTAGCGTTCTTCTACATTTTTTGGCTGTTTGCCCCCGTAGCAGGCTGGGCCTTCTTTGATCCACGCCTCCATGTCACGGCAGGGGAGTCCACGTCCCGCAATCTGTTGCTTCTCTGGGACAGCCCGTCTCTCATGACCACCCTCGGGAACGCAATCCGCATATTTCAGATCTCGGTGGGAGTCGCGATCGTAACGGTCCTGATCGCCCGTTGGCGCGCAGGGACAAAGGCCTACCGGTCGGCATTCCTGCCGCTATGGCTTGCCGTAATCGTAAAAACAGCGGCCACCGTGTGGGTGTCCCTCGCGGTGATCCAACTGTCTGGATCTCTGTCCTCGGAAGCGTTGCTCTGGCAATATCCGGCGACCGCAATTGTGCCGCTGGCAGTATTGTTTGGTCTGTGGCGCTACCGTTTCGCGCGTGGCACATTGGGTGATCTCATGGTGGAAGTGGGCTCAGCCCCGGTTAGCGACAGACTAATCGGCGCGCTTCGGCGATCAGTCCATGACCCCACCCTCACTTTGCTGCGTTGGTTCCCCGATCAGGCGTCCTTTGTTGACAGCAAGGGAGTTCCCCAGGCGTTGCCGGATGGTTCAACCGGACGCGCCTCCATGGTCTTGGAACGCCACGGAACACCAATAGGGGCCCTGGTTTTTGACGAAACCCTCCAGGACCAGCCGCAGTTGCTTGCCGCCGTGCGCAGCGCAACGTCGCTGGCGTTGGAAAACCAGCAGATGGAACAACAGCTCCGGGACCAACTCATTGAGGTCCGTCGCTCCAGGGAGCGAATCGTAACGGCTGGCGACTCCCGGCGTCGCCAGCTTGAACGGGATCTTCACGACGGAGCTCAGCAACGTCTGGTTGCCGTGTCGATGGAGCTGGCGCGGGCCCAGCGGATGACGGATTCGCAGGAGGTACAAAGCCTAGTCGGGCAGGCAAGGGCCGAGCTTTTGGATGCACTTGACGAGTTGCGCGAATTGGCGAGGGGCGTGTATCCCCCCTCGCTTCGGGAGAGAGGTTTGGTGGGCTCCCTGACCGCGTTAGCGGAGCGATCATCACTGCCCATGGAGCTGGACCTCAGGACGGACCATAGGCTTCCGGCTCACGTGGAGCTGGCTGCCTACTTCATCTGCGCAGAAGCCGTCACCAATGCTACGAAGTATGCCAAGGCGGCCTGGGTGCGAATCTGCATCGACGGAAACGAAAAGGAGTTGCGAATGGAGATCGTGGACAACGGAATCGGTGGTGCGCGGCCGGGACTCGACGGCGGGTTGCTGGGGATTGCGGACCGGGCAGCGGCACTGGGAGGCTTATTGTCCATCGACAGTCCTGAAGGCAGAGGGACGACGATACTTGCCGTTCTTCCCTTCTCTACGGACCCGGAAGGCGACCTGCCATGACACTGCGTGTTGCCATCGCTGAAGACTCGGCATTACTGCGCCGGGGATTGTCCGCCCTGTTGCAGTCCGAAGGTCTAGAAGTCGTAGGTGAGGCTGCCGATGGCCCGCATCTGCTGGAAGTGATTGACAAACACGGGGCCGACGTAGCTGTGGTGGACATCCGGATGCCCCCCAGTTACACCATTGAAGGCATCCAGGCCGCCGAAACAATAAAAAGCAGACACCCCGAGATAGGCGTACTCCTCCTGTCCCAGTACGTGGAAACGGAAAACGCGATGTCCCTATTGAAGAATGGGGCCAAAGGCTTGGGCTACCTGCTTAAAGAGCGGGTGTCCGATGTTGACGAATTCATTGACGCCCTGCATCGCGTAGCTGCGGGGGGAACGGCCATCGATCCGGAGCTTGTTACACGACTGGTGACCCGTCCACACAAAGGTCACGATCGAGGCGATGACCTTACGAGCCGGGAGAAGAGCGTCCTTGAGTTAATGGCCGAAGGGCGCACCAACCAGGCAATAGGGAAGTCGCTCTTCTTGGGTGAGCGGACCGTAGAGGCCCATATTCGGAGTATTTTCCTTAAGCTCGAGTTGAGGCCCGAGCCCGAGGACCACAGACGTGTGCTTGCCGTCCTCACGTACCTTCGAGGAGTCGGACAGAGCCGAGGTACCGCATAAGTGGCCGTGGCCACGCTTCCGACGGGAGGACGGAATTACTAGGCAGCGATCGTCCCGTTCATCGAAACGCTATCGGCTGCTGCCCCGGCAATTTCGGCTGCCTCCAGAGGGGCCAGGAGGAGGGCCCGCTGGGCGGCGGACAGTGCGTGCGGGAAGGTGAGCGCCAGATGTGCCAGGTGTAGCGCGGCGACGATGTAATGCGTGCCCGCAGCGCTTCCGAGCGACCGCGCTACGCCGGTCCTAATGCGTTCTAGGTCCAAGGAATTCCCATAATTTGCTAGGGCCATCCGTGCGAGCATGTGCTGCGGATGCCTCTGGACCTTCCTGTCCATCTCGACCGTGGCCTGCAGCTGTGTTTTGGTCCAGCGATGATCCAAGAGTCGGCTCGAGTCCTCGTCACCCGTGCGTTGTCCCTGGTGGATCGTGCTTATCGATTCAGGTATGGACAACATGACGTACTCCTTCGGATTGCTGAGGCTAGGCAATGGAACTCGTCGGTTGATCCGTGCCATCTGGCTAGGTCCATAGTGCCTTCCGGCTTGTGGGGTCAGGATCCGTGCCAGCACGCTTTCTCGCGGAACGGACAGCGCAGCTCTGTCTCCGGCGTCGCCGGCCCCTCTGCCAAATGAGCCATGAGGTCTACGCGTGGGGCCGAAGGCAAACGCGACCCGCACTCACAGGTTGTCTCCACCAGGGCTTTGACCTGAGCGGCGCGGTAATCGGGCGGCTACAAATTGACCGGTGAGCGATGAAAACGATGCTGGCCATCAAGCAGTTCACCTGTGCACGGCACCAACTCTGAGCGCACCGCCAGACTCGCGCAGCATACTCGCACCTGCGGGCGCTGCATGGAATCAGTCAGCGGATGTAGGCGGGCCAGCGTGCAGCAGCTCCACAACTTTCCGCGGTAGGGCGACTGCAGGGTCCGTCGCACGCATTCGTTATCTCCCAAGGCGAGGAGACCAAGGACGACGGCCCGCTCGACGGCGAGGAGGGTGCGTAGTCATGCCGGGCCATCGCTCGTGCGGGATTACGTGAGCATCGCGGTAGGAAGCCCCGGCGCGCGCTGGGCCAACGTGGAGTGCCTAGCCCGTCGTCGTAGCGGTATCACGGGCCGCGCCGACAAGAGCGTCTGCAGCTCTTATAAGGGTCAGGTGTGAGAAAGCCTGCGGATAATTTCCGGCCATGCGGTTGCCGTTTGTGTCGTATTCCTCGCTTAGTAGTCCCAGGTCATTTCCATAGCCGATGAGCCTGTCCATTAGCGTCTTTGCTTCGGGAACCCGGCCGCTGCGGGCGTACTGCTCTACGAGCCAGAAAGAGCACGCAAGGAACGGATGCTCTCCGGGTTCAAGACCGTCCAGGCAAGTTTCCGTCCGGTAGCGAATCAGCAAGCCGGTCCCGTCGAGCAGATCGCGTTCCAAGCGAGACACCGTTCCCAAAATTCTGTCGTCGTTATAGGCCAGAAAGCCTACTTGTGGCAGAACGAGCAGGGACGCGTCGACCTCGGTGCCCCCATACGTCTGGGTAAAGGAGTTGATTTCACTGTTGAAACCCTGCTCCAAGATTTCGGCACGGAGTCCGTCCCTGATCTCCACCCATCGCTCCACCGGGCCGTCGAGCCCGTGTTCCTGTACAGCCCTTACTCCGCAATCCATTGCGGCCCACATCATGACGCGGGAATGGGTGAAGTCCCTTTTCTCACCCCTCATCTCCCAGATGCCGTGATCCTTGCGTTTGATGTTGTCCTCTACAAAGAGAAGCATTTTTCGCTGGAGGGGCCAGGAAAAATGATCCTCATGCACGCCTTGGTTGCGGAGCCTTGCCAAGGCAACCATGACTTCACCCACAACATCACCTTGATATTGGTGGACAGCCCCGTTGCCGACCCGAACTGGGGCGGAGCCTTCGTAGCCCGGCAAGTGGGCCAAAATCCGCTCGGGCAGGTCACGCTCACCAGAAACTCCATACATGATTTGAATATCGTGGGGGTCGCCGGCGATAGCCCTGAGCAGCCAGTTCCGCCACTGCAGTGCCTCCTGGTGGAAACCATGGGTCATCATGGCATCCAGCGTGAGGGCGGCATCACGCAGCCAGCAGTAGCGGTAATCCCAGTTGCGTTTACCGCCGAAATGTTCTGGCAGTGAGGTGGTCAGGGCGGCCACAATTCCCCCGGTCCTGTCATGCGTTAGTGCGCGCAAGACGAGCAGTGAGCGTTCTACTTCCCTGTCGTAGGTTCCTTGTGGGATGTAGTTGCTCGACCAGCTCCTCCAGTAGGTGGCAGTCGTTTGCAGCGCCCGACCGACGTCGATCGCTGGCGGAGGCATATCGTGGGATGAGAATGCCTGTAATTGCAGATCGAGTGTCTGACCGGCTTCGATGGTGAACTCACCCACGTGCGAATAATCAGGTCCAGCTAGGGGCAACGCATCCGCTCTAAGCATCACAGCTTGCGGTCCGGCGATGGCAAGCAGCGCCTCCCCATCGTCGTCGTGGATCCGATGAACCCACGGCACGATCTTTCCGTAGCCGAACCGCAGCACCAGTTCTTGGCGCATCAGGACGTGCCCATGTAAGCCCTGCACCCTGCGGATCAGTGCATTGCCTCTTCCACCGATTGGCATGTATTCGGTGACCAAGATTTCACCGGTTGCGGTTCGCCAACACGTCTCCATTATGAAAGTGGAGGGCAAGTACCGGCGGACGCACTGGGCGCGACCAGTGACCTGTTTATCCTCATGAGCTGGGGCGAGTAGCCACCGGCCGTGATCCGTGGTCCCAATTAAGGCTCCGAAAACAGATTCAGAGTCGAACCGCGGTAGGCAGAGCCAGTCGATACTGCCCTCTCGTGAGATTAGCGCGCCAGTGCGAAGGTCGGAAATAAAACCGTATTCCTCGATCCGTGGGGTCATGTTCCTAACATAATCACAACCAACGGTGCGCCGGAGGCACATTCCTGACCCGAGTATTTAAGTCGCGGTGACGAATCTTTATTACCGCCGCGCTAAGGCGACGTTCTTCGACACGTGCGCGCCGTGCTTGCCCTGCTGGCGCATCGGGACTGCCCCCGGTTTTGTTGACTCCTTGACCTAGCGAGCTTGTGCTCGTGGAAAGATGTTGACCATGCCCACGCCTTATAGGGCGGAGTTCCGCCAGGATGTTATTGATGTGGCCCGCAAGGGCGAGGCGCCGTTGGCGCACATCGCGAAGGATTTCGGGCTCTCGGTCACTACGCTGAAGCGCTGGATCGCCATCGCCGAGCGTAAGGAATCCGGGGCCGGCCCGGCATCGTCGGAGTCGGCCGAGATGCGGGAACTGAAGAAGCGGAACCGGTTGTTGGAGCAGGAGAATGAGATTCTGCGCCGGGCTGGCGCCTATCTTGCCAGGGACATCAACCCAAAATGATCTACCCGCTGGTCACGGATCTTGCCGCCGACGGTGTCCCCGTGGCGGTGACCTGCAGGGTGTTGGAATTCAACAAGCAAGGCTTTGACCCGTGGAGAGCCAGTCCGGTGACAGACAGGGACTGGGCCGATGCGCACTTGGTCAATGCCGCGCTGGGCATCCATGCCGATGATCCGGCGTTCGGGTACCGGTTTATCGCCGATGAACTCCCCGAGAAGGGTGTCACTGCGGGTGAGAACAGGGTCCAGCGCTTGTGCAGGGGCCACGRCATCTGGTCGGTGTGCTCCAAGAAGCGGGGCCTGAACCGGAGCCGGGGCCACCGGAACACGATGACCTGGTGGAGCGGGACTTCACCGCCACGGCACCGAACGAGCCGTGGTTGACCGACATCACGGAGCACCCCACTGCCGAAGGGAAGCTCTACCTCTGCGCGGTGAAGGACGTGTATTCCGGGAGGATCGTCGGGTACTCGATGGACTCGCGGATGAAGTCCTCGCTGGCCGTTGCCGCGCTGGAGAACGCGGTGCGGGCTCACCGTCCAGGAAGGAGCGTCGTGCACTCGGACAGTGAGCCTGTCCCTACCGGTATTCCCGGGGGTTCTTGACTCGCACAGTGATGGACCCGACAGGATCGATGGGCAGGGTCGGCGCGTGTGCGGATAACGCCGCGATGGAATCGTTCTTCTCGCAGCTGCAGAAAACGTCCTGGACCGTCAGCGGTGGCTCACCAGACAGGAACTGCGCCTCGCCATCACGACTGGATCGAAAGGACCTACACCGCCGGCGACGGCAACGACGGCTGGGAAAACTCACGCCCATCGAATATGAAACAATCAACCGGACCGCGTTCACAACGGACTAAAACCCCGAGTCAACAAAAGCCGGGGCAGACCCGAACTGCCCCTGGCCGATCCGGCAAGAACTAAGGGAACCGGCGCCCAAACTTCCAATTAGACCGGCTGGGATGACCCAGTTCACAGATAAGTGCCCCGCGGGATCCCGTCAAGTCCTTGTTGGAAGTTCTTTCAAAATGATCTACATCTCACATCGTCGGTGTGAGGTCGGAGGCTACTTGGCGGTTTGAATACTAGTTGGCGAAATGGGACTGGACGTTTGGCGAAGACCGATTTAGTTGGCGATGAGAGATGTCGACCTAATTGCTAGATCGGCACCCTATTTGGAAGAAACGCATCGCCTAGTTGGAAGTCTTCCAATTAGCTGCTGATTGCCAGCCAACTTGGTCCTTTTGACAACCTAGTAGGTCCCTGGCCAACGTAGTTGGTCCATTGGTCCTTAGGCCGTCAATGTTTAGGCCGGAGGCTACTTGGCGGTTGCCCGGCTGGTCGGCGAAACGGCTCAGCGTACTTGGCGAAGCCTGGGTAATTGGCGATACAGATGCTCGGTCTTAGTTGCGGGACTCGCAACTAAGGCCGAGGTGTCTTCGGCGCCTATCGCTGCTGAGCCCCATCGCGATAGCTCCTGTTCCCGTTCTGAATTATCTGGGATCCCGTTTGGAGGACGACAAGACCGAGACAGTCCTGTATCGCCGTCAACGCAAAGACGGAGTGGATGCATGGACCTGGCCGGGGGCGGGTCGCGCGGCGATAGTTCCTGCCTTCATCGTCGAACAGGGAGCTGGGCAGGACGTCGCCAGCGCTGCTGGTCCTTCGAAGAGGTAGTTGTCCTCGTGAGTCTGAGTGCGAGGGTGAGTCGTGAACGTAATCCAGGCCTCGGTCATGGCTAGTTCCACAAAGCATCGTTTCTGCCTTGGCCACGGGGAAGCGCTCAGCCCGAGCCTGGCCCATCCAGCGCCCTCTCCCGGCTACCCGTATTTAGGTTGTATTTTGRAGACGAAGAGACGGGCACCATCGATGGAAGGGTGTGAAACGCTGGGTGCGCGCAATAGCATGCTAGCGCATGAGTTCAGCGTCCAGCTGACCGAGATCGAGGTCGAGCAACGTCAACACAACTGGCATATTCGAGCTCTCCACTCAAGCCACGTCAACCGTAGATTCCTGAATGGCGGCGACAGCTCTGCCTACTCGAATCGGCTCAGCAGCTCGCCAACAACTGCGGTTAGGGAGTCATAGCGTGGCTCGCTTGTTTATCTATTTCATCGGCTTGGTAGTTTCGACACTCGCGATGTTCAATTCGGATCCGGACAAAGGATTCTTCGCAGTCTCCAGCGGTTTCGCGATCGGCTTCGCCATACCGCTGTTAGATACCACTTTTCGGCGATGAGCACGAGCCCGTCCGGGTCGGTGTCCCATTTGGTGGCGACGACGATGCACCAGACCGGGTGGTAGAGCTTTCCGGTGTGCGTCGCGTAGACCTGGCCGGCGGCGAGGCGCGGGGACCGGTCCACTCGGAGCCGGGTCGGGTGGACGGGAATGATCGTACCCAGGTCCTGTGCGTCCTTGTGCGCCTGGCGGGCGTGCCTGGCCCGGGTGCTCGGCTTCTTCACCGGAGCCGGGGAACGGTGCAGCCGGCGCAGTTCCTTCACGTTGCCGGAGACGACCCGGAAGCAGGGCTGGCCTTTGCCGGCGCCGCACGTCGGGCGGCGATGGGCATGTCCAAGCCACACGCGGGACGCCGCCGCAAAATTCGGGGCCAGCGGTAATGGCCAGAGCGATGCCCGGATGCCGGAGCGCCATGTTCGCGACGGCCGTGCAGGGGCTTCTCGACCCGCTCCGCGACGGGGAAGCACCAGCATGCCGCAAGGCCAGAGGTAGGCTCCGCTGATTCCCGGGAGGCGGCAGCGGTCCAGTGCTCGCGGGTTTCGTCGGCTCCTTGTAGAAGCCGCGAACCTGCGCCTATCATGTGGCTGACGTGGGCAGTCGACGCCCTGCGCAATGAAGTAGCTGACGTCCATGCCGCGGTCCGCCATCCTTCGGTTCCCGAGGAGTAGATCGTCATGAACGAGTATCCATTGATCGCCGACCATGGTCTCATCGGTGACCTGCAGACGGCGGCGCTGGTCGCCACCGACGGCACCCTGGACTGGTTTTGCAGTCCACGCTTCGACTCACCCAGCATCTTCGCGTCGCTGCTTGACCATGCCCGCGGCGGTCACTTCAGCACCCGGCCTGTCGCCGAAGCGTTCGCCACGAAGCAGCTCTACCTTCCTGACACGGCGATCCTCATCACGCGATTCCTGACCAAGGGAGGGGTCGGCGAACTGGTCGACTTCATGCCCAAGACCGGCACGTCGCCCAGCGAAGAGCATCGCCTGATCCGGATGGTGCGATGCGCGCGGGGACGGATTTCTTTCGACATCGAGGTGGCCCCCCGGTTCGACTACGGCCGGCGGACTCACCGGCTCAGCGTCGGCGGCGACGGCGCCCTCTTCGATGCCGGGGAGGCCCGGCTGGCCCTCAGCCGCATCGGCGAGGAGGGGGACGAAACTCCCGACAGCTATGACGCCACAGTCGACGGCGACCTGCACCTTTCGCTGAGTCTGGAGGAAGGCCAGGTGCGCGGCGTCGTTCTGGACACGGCTCCGGATGCTGAGCCGCGGAAGATACGTCCCGCAGAGGCCCAGCGGCTGGCAGACGCCACCGCGCACTTCTGGCAGAACTGGCTCAGCCAATCCACGTACACCGGCCGCTGGCGGGAGGTGCTGGAGCGGTCCGCCATCACACTGAAGCTGCTGACCTATGCGCCGACCGGGGCCCTGGTGGCCGCTCCCACCGCCGGCCTGCCGGAAGAGATCGGAGGGGAACGCAACTGGGACTACCGCTTCACCTGGGTGCGGGATGCATCCTTTTCTGTGCACACGCTGGTTCGGATGGGTTTCGTGGAGGAGGCCATCGCCTTCAGACGGTGGCTCGGCGACCGGGTTGCCGAACCGCTGGACAGCGGCACCGGCCCGCTAAACATCATGTACCGAGTGGACGGCAGCCGCGAACTCGACGAGGAGGTCTTGGCCGGCTGGGAGGGCTACCGCGGCTCATACCCGGTGCGGATCGGGAACGGAGCTGCCGGACAGCTTCAGCTGGACATCTACGGCGAAGCGCTCGACGCCATCCACTACATCGACCGCTTCGGCGTCAGGATCGGCCAGCCCGGATGGCTCGCCATTTGCGACGTGCTGGAGTGGCTCGCCGACAACTGGGACCGGCCGGACGAGGGAATCTGGGAGACCCGGGGCGGTCGCAAGGACTTCACGTACGGGAGATTGATGTGCTGGGTCGCGTTCGACCGCGCCATCCGACTCGCGACGGCGCATGGCCGGCCGGCGCCCCTATCGCGATGGATGGCCGAGCGGGACGCGATCTACAACCAGATTATGGACAAGGGCTGGAGCGCCGAACGTGAAGCCTTCGTGCAGCATTACGGCGATACGGTACTCGACGCCTCCCTGTTAAAGATGCCTCAGGTCGGCTTCGTGGCCCCGGAGGATCCCATGTGGCAGTCAACCCTCCGCGCGATGCACACCGAACTGGTGTCTGACAGCCTGGTCTTCCGCTACGACCCGAGCGCGTCTCCCGACGGGCTCGGCGGCCACGAAGGGACGTTCTCCATGTGCAGTTTCCTCTACGTGGACGCCCTGGCGCGAGCGGGCCGCATTGAGGACGCACGCCTTATTTTCGAGACGATGCTGACCTATGCCAACCACCTCGGCCTGTACGCCGAAGAGATCGCGGCCACCGGTGAGCAGCTGGGAAATTTCCCGCAGGCCATTACGCACCTCGCCCTCATCGATGCCGCAATGACTCTGAACGGCTGCCTGGACGCCGCGGAACAGAAGGGCCGCCCGGGGCGGGTGCGGAGAGTAGCGGGATAAGTTCCTCAGTGCGTCAGCCACCATTTCAGGGTGGCGGCAGCTATGCCGGCGAGGGCCAGCAGCATACCGGAGAGGAAAGTGCGGATTGAGGCACGTTGCTGCCGCAGATGACCCACCACCCAGCCGAGTGAGGCCAGCCGCAAGATGATGACGGCCATCGCAAGCAGCAGAGCCTGCTCAGCGTCCAGCCAGCCCAGCTTGGCCGCGCCCAACAGCAGCGCCGGTACGGCGGTCGCCGAGACGATGGGAACGGCGCCTGCTATCGGCTTATAGACGACCACCACGTCGCCGATGCTGCCCAGAAATGTAGCGTTTGAAGCCGTCGTGATGCGGCCGGTGAGCGTCAGCTCGGCGGTCACTAGGTCCGGCGCTGGCATCAGACCTCGGGAAGGGTGCAGATGTGCCCGTCGGCGTCTACGGGGTAACCGCAGAGCGAGCACGTCGGACGCCCGGCGCCCACGATCTCACGGGTGCGCTTGGCGAATGCGCGGGCGGTGCCGACCGGCATTCGCACCAGCAGCATTTCGGGCGCGTTAGCGCCGTCCTCATCAAGCGATTCGCCGTTGTCATCAGCATCGACATCGGTGATGGGGTGGGCCTCTATTACGACCTGGGCCGTGGTTGGGGCCCACCCTAAGCTCATGGCGCCGGTGCGAAACTGCTCCTGAACGGCCTCGAGCTGGTCATTGTCGACAAGTTCAATGGGAGTACTCGTGGGAACGCTGAAGGGGTTGCCCTCGACGGTGATGAGCTGGTCGAGAATTTCGTCGATCTTCTCCGCGAGCAGAGCCGACTGCTGCTTCTCCAGGGCAATACTCACGATCTGCGTCCCTGCGCGCACCTGCAGGTAGAACGTGCGCGCCCCCGGAAGGCCAATGGTGCCAACGACGACCCGATCAGGCCAGGCAAACTCGTGAACACGTGTAGGCATGTCAGTATTCTAGGCAGATGAGGTTCATGGCGCCTTGTGCCCTGCACCGCCGCCCACCGGCGCATCGCCAGAGTGGATGCCGTTCGACAGCCACGACAGATCACCCGCGTCGGTGTTGGTCGCGTAGACGCTCGGCCGACTAGCGCCGTAGCGCACGATCGATACGGACGCGGGGCCCACGTTAATACGCTGGAACAGGTCAAGGTGCATGCCGAGCGCGTCGGCGAGGATTGACTTGATGATGTCACCGTGACTCACCGCCACCCACACGGCCCCTGGCCCGTACTCGGCTTCGAAGGCTGCATCGTGGCGTCGAATCGCTGCCGCTGACCGAGCCTGCATCGCGGCCATGGATTCACCGCCGGAAAGACGACGGCGGACGGTTGCGACTGCACAACCGGCCACAAATCCTCGGTCGCGAGATCACTGAGCGTGCGGCCCTGCCACTGGCCGTAATCGCACTCGGTGAGATTGAGATCGACCGGCGCGTACGGCGTGCCAGCCTGGCGATCGAGGATGAGCCGGGCGGTCTGCTGACAACGCTCAAGAGGGCTCGACACCACCCCGACTACGGGCACGGCCGCGAGCCGGTCTCCGGTCAGAGCCGCCTGGTCGCGCCCGATCTGGTCCAGGCTGACGCCGACGGCTCGACCGGCCAGCAGTCCAGTGGCATTGGCTGTGGTGCGGCCGTGCCGCACGAGAATAGCTGTCGCCATCCACCCAGCCTAACCACCCGCTCGATGGCGGTGTGAACCGTACCGGGTCGCGCGTCGGACAGGCAGATAAGGCACTGGCGGAACCCTTCAAGCACGCCGATGCGCTCAAAGCCGCCCAGACGGACTCGGCACGCATTGACCAGCTCATGGCCGACGCAGCAAAACCGGAAGAACCGGCACAGCCAGACCCCCGGCCGATGTCGACCCCGCATGGAGGACAGGCGGTCGAGTTTGGTCACGACCAGGGTGTCCCCGTTTCGGCAGGCGGCCAGCGCTTCCCGGAGTCCCGGCCGTGCCCGGTTGGCGCCGGTGAGGCCCTGGTCCGTGAATGTCTTGTCCGGTGCCACTCCCAGAGCGAGAAGGGCGTTCTTCTGGGCGGTTAGGTCTTGGTCGTTGGTGGATACGCGGGCTTATCCGGTCAGCAGCCCGGTCTTGGTGTTGAATGTACCGTTTATCCCCCCCGTCACCGGGCATTTTTACGGGCGGGTCTTACGGGAATCGGCCGGCCGCGGAAAGACGGCGATCGTGATCTGGAAATCTTGGCTGGCGCTGGCGCCGGTGGGGGACCGTCTAACGGGCGGTCGCAACCTGGGGCCGGCCCACCGATGTCATTTTCCGAAGTCGTCTGCACGGAACGTCAGGAGTCCTCTGCACTACAGGAACAGCTCATCTGGGGCGGGGCGGGTCGAGCAAGGATCCAGCGGGCCCGCGTGATTGGTGGTGCGGTTTGGCTAATTCGTTGGTGAGGCGTGCATGCCACAATGAGGCCCATGACTCGAATCCTCATGATCGGCATCCACGCGCGAGCCCTCGACTATAGCAAGCTGCCTCCTGGCCTCGACGAGGCCACGATGACCGAACGGATCGAAGCGGGGTTCGGGGCCACTACGGCCGCCGGCTTCGACGCCGTCAACTGCCTGATCGGCACCTCCCCGGACGAGGCCGAAGCAGAGA